>CABQHF010000283.1 GCA_902463905.1 uncultured Faecalibacterium sp.
GGATGGGGGCCTCCATGGCGTTGCGGCGGTAGCCGCGCTTGTGCAGGCCCTCGCCGGTGGTGTCCAGCATGATCTCGCACACGTTCTTGCGCAGCATGAAGCGGATCTTATACTCGGTGCCGCTCTCCGGCAGCACGGAGGTGTGGTGCTTGGCCATTAGGCGCTTGACCACGGCCTTTTTGATGATGCTCTGGCAGGCGGGCACGCTGGAAAGCTGGCTGTCCAGCGAGGAGCCGGTGACCGGGAAGGCCGCATCCGCCGGCAGCAGATCCTCCCAGGGGATGCTGTACACGCCGTCGAACAGTTCATCAAAGGTGGACGCCTTGTAGCGGGCCAGCAGCAGCATCACCCGCTCCACGGTGCGCAGGTGCAGGTTGGCTGCCGCGATCATCTCCGCACCGCCGGAGAAGTTCAAGCGGCCGTCATCCACCCGGATGTTCTCCGCGCCGATGCGGTTCAGTTCAAATTTAGCGGTGGACTCGCACCCGAAGAAGCAGGGGGCGATCAGTTCAAATTTTGCAGGCATGGTGGTTCCTTTCTTTTACTCCTGGGCGAAAAAACAGACCCGCCCGACCAGGGGACAGGTCTGTTCTGTGCATTCTGATCGGCGTTCAGCGGCCGCGGCGGCTGCGCGGGGCATAACCGCCGCCCCGGCGGTTACTGGTCTCGTGATCCAGATCCGCCATCTTTTCCTCACTCTGGCTCTTGAAGCGGCTCATCATGTCCTCAAAGCTCAGGTTGTCGGAGCGTGACGGTGCCTTGGGCTGCCACACGCGGGGCGCTGCATCGCGGGCCGGGCCGCGCCCGCCTTCACGGGGAGGACGGCCTGCGCCGCGGGGGCCGCCATGTCCGCCCTCACGGGGTGCACCGGGGCGGGGGCCGCGGTTATCGCGGGCCGGGCGCGGGGGCGGCGGCAGCAGCCGCTTGATGGACAGTGCGATCTTGCCGTCCGGTGCCACGTTGATGACCTGCACCTTCACGGTGTCGCCATCGTGCAGCACCGCTGTGATGTCCTGCACGAACTCGTTCGATACCTCGGAAATGTGGACCATGCCCACGCGGCCTTCCGGCAGGGCAACAAAAGCACCAAAGGGCTTTACGCCGGTGACACGGCCCTCAAAAACGTTTCCAACCTCAATTGCCAAAACTCAATACTCCTTGTTCTCCTAGTGTGCGCCCCGCCGCAAGGCTCATTTGCCCGTCACGTCCACAAAAATGCGCTCGTTGGGCGCGGCATAGTTGTAAGAGTCGCGTGCGACCCACTCGGTGATCTCGTCTGCGTCGCCGCTGAGGATGCGCTGCATCTCCTGGTTCTCCGTCTGCTGCTGGGCGATCTGCTCGTTCAGCGTTTCCAGCTCCGCACGCTTGGAGCTGATGGTGACCTGATTGGAGATGTACGCCGTCAGCATGCTGAGCAGCATCAGCACAAAAAACAACCGGACAAGCGTTTTGCCGAACGCACGCTTGCCGCCCTTTCTGCGGCCCTGATTTGCCATTTGTACACGCCTCCATCTGCGCAGCAGACACACTGCGTTCTTCTCTTACTTTGATACGTTTGAATTATACAACAAGCGGCGCTGGTTTGGCAAGTTCTTTTTCTGATTTTTTGCGGTTCTTTTTGCGTCCCGGCGTTCTTTGCGTGCCGCAGCGCGGGCTTTGCGCCCTGCCGCCAGCGGCTGCAGCACCCGCCGCCGCAAAAAGCGCCCCGGCGCACCCAGCACCCAGGCAATGCACCGCCCTGCCCACCGCACCGGGATGCCCAGCACCGCCGCCGTACAGAGGGCGGCCGCAAAGGCCGGAAGCACCATGTACCACCGCAGCACCCCGGCGCTGCTGAGGGCGGCGGCATAACTCTGCGTTCCCGCCAGCACCGCCCCGGTGAGCAGGACATCCGGCAAAAAGGCGCCCCGCCCCCGCACCGGGAAAAACGCCCGCACTGCGCCCACTGCGGCGCCCAGGGCAGCGCAGGCGGCCAGTTCCTGCCCCAATCGGGCAGGCGGCAGCACCGGCAGCATCAGCGCAGCAGCCGGTGCCAGAAGCCCCCGGCAGACGCGGTACGGGTATACTCCAGCGCATCGAACCGTCCGGTGAGCTTCGCTTCCCCGGCTTCCAGATCCAGCGAGGTGACACTCAGCTGCGCCCCGGCCAGGTGCAGGGTGCCCTTGCCCGTTTCCAGCGCGGCGCTCTCGGGGCTGCAGTGCAGCACCTTCTGCACCCCGGTCACGGTGAGGGTGGTGCGGTTTTCCAGGATCAGGTCATGGGGCCGGGCGGCGGGTCGTTCTTCCGGTTTCGGCATATGGCAAAGCTCCCTTCCTCTGGGAGCATCCTATGCGGGGCAAGGCCGGTTTTATTCCTTCGGCGGCTCGGCGGCCAGCACGGCGGGCTGCTCGATGATCTCGTACATCTCGCGGGCCACGTCCTTGGTGCGGGGCTCCACGTCCGAGAGCACCCGCACCTTGATGGGCCGGTTGCCAAAGGTAACTTCGATGATGTCCCCGGCGTTGACGGCCTGACTGGCCTTGGCCACCTTGCCGTTGATGAGGATGCGGCCCGCGTCGGCCACCTCGTTTGCCACGGTGCGG
>CABQHF010000284.1 GCA_902463905.1 uncultured Faecalibacterium sp.
AAGAAGGGCGTTTGTATCATCCCATGAAGAACATGAACAATCAGGAAAAGAACACCTATGTGCGGCAGCACATTCTGTCTGCGCTGCTGGAATTGATGCACACACAGGACTTTGCGTCCATCAGCATTCAGGCGTTGGTGGATGCTGCCGGTGTCGGGCGGGCATCTTTTTACCGTAATTTCGCAAGCAAAGAGGACGTATTACAGCAGGAGTCTGTGCGTCTGACCAATGAATGGAAGACAAATTTTGACCATGAGCATCCTGATGGCACACCGGGTCAGGATAATCTATGGCTCATCAGTCTGCTGGATTTTTACAAGGACCATGCTGAATTTTACCTTGCATTGTACCATGCAGGGCTTTCCAATATCATGCTGGAAACGATCCTCGGCTATTTTGACCGTTCGCCTGAGATTCCCAACGGGTTGGCTTATCTGAATTCTGCCATCGGTTATATGCTATATGGCTGGGTACATGAGTGGATGAATCGCGGAATGCAGGAATCCGGCACGGAGATTGCCCGGATGTTTGCAGAAGCACAGAAAAAACAGGCATAAAAGAACAGGGCGCATCCCATAAAAAGAGATACGCCCTGTTTTGCTATTCTTAATCTTCTAAGCCATGGCTCTCGGTTACGTTTTTCAAATATTCCTTCGGATCGCCATTCAGAATCAAATCGGCATAGCCTAGCGGGTCATTGCAGATGAGGTATCCATTTCTACAGAAAGCCCTTGGAGTATGCGCAGATGGTGCTGAGAGGGAGATGGAGCATCATCTTTCCTTCGGCTGCGCCCATAGCAGGCAGGAGGGTCTGCTCTCTTATCATAGCGTAAACCGGCCACCGGCCTGTATGATTTGCTACAGGTCGTTGGCCGGTTCTGTTATTTTTCGATCTCTTTCAATGTGGGCATGGCGGGGATGGCACCGTGACGGCTGGTGGTGATGCTGGCAGCCTTGTTGGCAAAAGCCAGAATGCCTTCCAGCTTGTCCACGGTCAGGGTGTCCAGCTCCTCCTTGCAGAGCTTGGACAGGGCAGCCCCAAAGAAGGTATCGCCTGCGCCGTTGGTGTCGCCTACCTTGCAGGGAACGCCAGCCACATGACCAGTCTTGTCCCCAAAGCGGTAGAATACGCCGTTTGCACCCAAGGTGACGAAAATCAGCCGGATGCCGTTCTGTGCCAGTTGTGCCGTGCCGCTTTCACAGTCGGTGGTGCCGGTGAGCAGAGGCAACTCTTCATCGGACACTTTCAGAATATCCACCAGCGGCAGGGGGGCTTTCATCTGAGCAATGGCGTCCTCTTTGCTCTTCCAGAGGTTGGCACGGTAATTGGGGTCGTAGGTGATGATTGCTCCCAGCTTTTTGGCACGGGCGGCAGCATCCAGCGTAGCGGTGCGGGAGGGGTCTGCGGTGAGGCTTACCGAGCCAAAGTGGACGATTTTGGCAGCTTTCAGAGCCCCCTCCGGGATGTCCTCCTTGCGCAGCATCACATCGGCGTTGGCACTGCGGTAGAAGCTGAAATCCCGCTCACCGGCGGCATCCACTGACACGACTGCCATGGTGGTGGGGTGGTCTGCATCCACCGCCATGCCGGAAACATCCACCTTGTTTTCTGCCAGAACCTCTTTCAGGTAGCGGCCAAAGGCATCTGCACCTACCTTGCCGATAAAGGCAGTCTGTGCCCCCAGCCGGGCGGCTGCCACCGCCAGATTAGCCGGGGCACCGCCGGGGTTTGCGGCAAACTGCGGAATGCCCTTTTCATCCTTGCCGGTCTGGGTCAGGTCGATCAAAACTTCACCGATCGTTACAATATCCATGGCAGCTCCTTTCAGCGGCGCACCAGCAGCGCCTGATACGGTTCCAGCTCCACATCCGCCAGCCAGACGGAAGTGCCCTCCAGGGTGTGGTACTCGCCGCCCAGAGCATCCAGATTTGCCCCTGCCGGGTACTCGGTAAAGTTGAACAGCCCCACCAGCGTTTCCTCGCCGCGCTTGCGTACCAGTGCCAGCACGCCGGGGTTGTGGCTGTCCCAAGTTGTTACCCACGCATCTGGGGCAAAGCAGGGGTCTGCCCGCATTTTACGCAGTTGCTCCATGCCCTGCCACAGCTGGTTTTGCAGCGTGCCTTTTTGGGTGCGCTGCTTGGCGTCCTCCCAGTTGAATTTGCTGCGGTGCAGATTGCGGCTGTCCTCCACACGGTCGGGGTCGTTTTTGTAATCCCAGCCGTTGAGCTGGGCGATCTCATCGCCGCAGTTCAGCATGGGGAAACCCTGCAAAAATGCCATAGCAGTGTGCAGCAGCAGATCGCGCTTCACTGCGTAGTCCAGTGCGGTTTTGTCGTCTTTTTCCAGTGCCTGCTCCACGCCGCACAGGCTGGCGGTGGTGCCGCAGCTCCGGGCATCGCCGGTGGCAGGGTCGTAGTTGTACAGTTCGCCCTTTGCCCAGCTGCCGGGGAAATTGCCCTCATAGAAGTGGTACAGATATTCCTTGTGTTTTTGCGGGTCAATGCCCAGCCTGTTTTCCACTGCCTCGTCCAGACCCCAGCCGATATCATCGTGGCAGCGCAGATAGTTCACGAACC
>CABQHF010000285.1 GCA_902463905.1 uncultured Faecalibacterium sp.
TGAGCATCGCCATGAAAAAGCTGCGGGAAAACGGCTATATCGCGGTGGACGGCGAGGGCAACCTGACCCTGTTGGAGCCGGGCCGTGAGATCGCAGAGCGCATCTACAGCCGTCATCGGCTGCTCACCCACTTCTTCGTACAGCTGGGCGTGGACGAAAAGACCGCCGCCGAGGACGCCTGCAAGGCAGAGCATATCCTCAGCGAACAGACGCTGGAAAAGATCCGTGAACGCGCTCTGGAGACCGACGCCGAGGCAAACAACGCCCAATGATCAATAAGCGAAGGATGCCGCTTTCTGTACCCGGTACAGGAAGCGGCATTTTTTGTGCGCATGGCAGGGCTTTGCTCTTGCATCCGGGGGACGGGTGCGGTATTCTTATAAGATAAAAGACTTTTCACGGACAGACCGGAGAGGGGAACGACCATGGACGCAGACGAGATCCGCACACTGCTGGGCGAAATGGTGTTTGAGCGCGCGCAGAAATACCGCCGCCGCATCCTGCAGAGCAGCTGTACCACCAACGAGGACGGTGTGCGCCATGTTTCGGCGCTGGTGCAGGGCAGCGGAGCCGACTGCTTTTACACGCAGGTCTGGCTGCGGGAAAACGGCAGCTTTGTCAGCGCCTCCTGCGACTGTCCCTATAACCAGAACGGCGACGGCACCTACTGCAAGCATATCGGGGCACTGCTGCTGGAGGACGCCGCAAAACACCCGGCTCAGGAAGTCCCGGCGGCACCGGAAACTATTCCCGGCGTGGTGCGGGGCACCGGGGGCCTGAACGCAGCCCCCCGGAAGGACAGCTATGCTTCCGGGCTGGAGATGCTGTTCGGCCGCAAGTGGCGGGGCGACGCGCCCGTTACCGACCAGGAGGCCCGCAAACTGCTGGACACCTACCAGCAGAGCGCCCTGCAGGATCTGAACGGAGCCGGGGGCACGGCACAGGAGACCGGCTTCGTGGAACTGGAACCGGAGCTGACCATGCTGTCCGGCGGGCAGCCGTGGCTGCGGCTGCGCATCGCGAACCGGGAGCGGGGGCGGCAGTATGTGGTCAAGAGCATCCCCGCCTTGCTGGACGATGTGGAGCACGGCCGCAACACCAGCTACGGCCGGTTCCTGACCTTTGTGCACCGGTGGGATGCCTTTGACGAGGAGGCCTGCCAGCTGCTGCGTCTGCTGCGCCGGCAGGTGAATGCCAAACAGAGCATGGAGACCAACGTGGTGCGCAGCTACAGTTATGCGGCGTCGGATGCTCCGGCGGGCGGCCTGCCCCTGACCGGCGAGATCTTTGACGCCCTGGTGCAGCTGTATGCCCCCACCGGGGCACTGGGCGGTTACGCCCTGAAGGAAGGCCTGCCCGTCATCACCATGACGGTGCAGCGCCGCCGGGGCGGCGTACAGGTGGACACCCTGCCTGCCCTGAACGCAGTGCACGGCCTGGATTACGATTATCTTTACAGTGCCGACACCCTGTGGCGGCTGCAGCGGGCCGCCTGCGCGCGTATCCTGCCTGCGCTGCAGGCGCTGTGCGGCAAAAGCCTGTTCTTTACCAGCGCGGATGCCACCGAGTTCTGCAGCTATGTGCTGCCGGAGCTGGGCAGCAAGCTGTCCATCGTGGATCCGGAACGCCTGCTGCTGAACCAGATCCCGTTGGAGCCCGTGGTGCAGTTCTATCTGGATGCACCCCGGGACAGCGGCATGACCGTCACCGCCCACGCCGAGTTCCTGTACGGGGAGGATCGGGTCACCCCGTCGGCCCCGGCCCCGGCGGGCCTGCTGCGGGATGCCCGCGCCGAACGCCGGGCCGACCGGCTGCTGGCCACCTGGCTGGAGCCGGACCCTGCGGAACCGGGTCAGTATTATGTGGCGGAGGAAGAGCAGCTGTACCGTCTGCTGGAAGAGGGCGTGCCTGCCCTGATGGACGAGGGCGAAGTGTACCTGAGCGATGCCTTCCGCAATCTGCAGGCCGCCCCGCCCAAGATCTCGGTGGGCGTGTCGGTGCACGGCAGTGTGCTGGATCTGGAAGTGGATACCGGCGAGTTCCCGGCGGCAGAGCTCCGGGAGCTGCTGCAGTCCCTGCATCAGAAAAAGCGCTATCACCGCCTGCGGGACGGCCGCCTGCTGCGGCTGGATGAGAATCTGGATGGACTGGACGAGCTGAACGAGACACTGGAACTGTCTGGCGCAAAGCTCAGGGGCGGCCATGCGGAACTGCCGCTCTACCGCGCCCCTACGCTGGACTGGGCGCTTTCGGGCCAGAACGGCCTGCGGTTCAGCCGGGACGATGCGTTCCGGCGCATCAGCCGCAGCTTCCATGCGGTGAAGGACAGCGAGTACACCCCGCCTCAGTCCCTGCACAATGTGCTGCGCAAGTACCAGCGGGACGGCTACCGCTGGCTGCGCACGCTGGACGGCTACGGCATGGGCGGCATCCTGGCCGATGATATGGGCCTTGGCAAGACCCTGCAGGTGCTGAGTTATCTGCTGGCCCTCAAGGAGGGCGGGCAGAGCCTGCCCAGCCTCATCGTGTGCCCGGCGTCACTGGTGCTGAACTGGGAGGAAGAG
>CABQHF010000286.1 GCA_902463905.1 uncultured Faecalibacterium sp.
AACGAGGCCGACATCCTGAAATTCGTGAACGCCCTGATCACCAACACCAAGGGCGAGGGCAAGGAGGGCGATCCGTTCTGGACGAAAGCGGAAACGCTTTTGTACTGCGCCCTGATTGCCTACATCATTTTCGAGGGGCCTGCCGAGGATCGGAATATGAATACGCTGGTGGACATGATCTCCGGCATGGAGGTCAAGGAGGATGACGAAAACTATAAAAACGCCGTGGATTATATGTTTGACGGCCTTGCCAAACGCAAGCCGGATTGCTTCGCCGTGAAGCAATACCGTAAATTCAAGCTAAGCAGCGGCAAGACCGCGAAAAGCATACTTATTTCCTGCGGCGCACGTCTGGCCCCCTTTGACATTCCCCAGCTTCGGGAGATCATGTCCTATGACGAGCTGGAGCTTGACCGCATGGGAGATCGCCGGACGGCTACTTTTTTCTGCATCAGCGACACGGACAGCACCTACAATTTCCTTGTGGCGCTGGCCTTTTCGCAGATGTTCAATCTCCTGTGCGAACGGGCGGACAATGTTCACGGTGGACGGCTGCCCCATCATGTGCGGGTACTGTGGGACGAGGCGGCCAACACCGGGCAGGTGCCAAACTTGGAAAAGCTGGTGGCGGTCATCCGCTCCCGGGAGATCAGCCTGTGCCTGCTATATCAGCAGCTTGCCCAATGCAAGGCCATCTACGACAAGAACGCGGAAACCATCCTCGGCAACATGGATAGTGTGCTGTTCCTCGGTGGACGCGAAAGCTCCACCATCAAGGAAATATCCGAGAACTGGCTGGGTAAGGCCACCATCTCCATGCAGACCGAGGGACGCTCACGGGGCCAGTCCGAAAGCTACAGCCAGAACACCCAGCGGCTGGGCCGGGAGCTGATGACCCCCAGCGAGCTTGCCACCATGCCCGGAGATCGGTGCATTTTGCAGCTCCGAGGGCTGCCGCCGTTCTATTCCAAGAAATACGATTTGAAACAGCACCCCAATTATCGCTTTACGGCGGAGGCCGATAAAGTGAAAAACGCTTTTGACCTCAACAGCCTTGTGACACGGCGGATGGACAAGCTCAACCCCAACGAAACCTATACCGTTTACAAGGTGGACGTGCCGGACGAGGCGCTCACAGGCGAGGACGAGGACATCCTCAACTATGACGACCTCGACGACCCGGACGCCTTTGTATAACCTCTGGTCACGGTGTCCAGAGGATCAGCTGCCGCCAGAAATGGCGGCTTTTTTCATGGCCGGGAACATCCCGGAGAAATGGAGGACTTATGCAGTTTTTTGCTTCTGCCGTTACTACCCTGCAAACTCTCGTCGTGGCGCTGGGCGCTGGCCTTGCCGTGTGGGGCGTGGTCAATCTGCTGGAGGGCTACGGCTCGGATAACGCAGCGGCCAAAAGCCAGGGCATCAAGCAGCTCATGGCGGGCGGCGGCATCATCGTGCTGGGCACGACCCTGATCCCTCTGCTGTCTACCCTGTTTTAAGGGTAGCTGCCGATGGGTATTCTCACCGAATGGATCACGGAATGGCTCAAAGGGCTTTTGATCGAGGGCATCATGGGAAACCTCGAGGGGCTGTTTGACACGGTGAATACCCGCGTCGGGGAAATATCCGTACAGGTGGGGACTACCCCGGCGGCATGGAACGCCGGGGTGTTCTCCCTGATACGGCAGCTTTCCGAAACGGTGATATTGCCGATTGCCGGATTGATCCTGACCTTTGTTGCCACCTATGAGCTGATCCAGATGATACTGGAAAAGAACAATATGCACGAGTTCGACGTGGCGAATATCTACAAATGGGTATTCAAAACCACTTGTGCCATCCTGATCCTGTCCAACACGTTCAATATCGTCATGGCAGTCTTTGACGTGTCCCAAAGCGTGATCGCAAGCGCGGCGGGCATCGTCACAGGCGCAACCAACATCACGCCGGATATGCTGGCCGATCTGGAAATGACCCTTGAAACGATGGAGCTTGGCCCTCTGCTGGGCCTGTTCCTGCAATCGTTCCTCATTAAGTTTACCATGCTGGCGCTGAACATTTTTATTTTCGTGATCGTATATGGCCGCATGATCGAGATATATCTGCTGACCAGTTTAGCCCCCATCCCCGTGGCGACGCTCTCCAACCGGGAGCTTGGCACGATGGGCCAGAATTATCTGCGCTCCCTGTTTGCCGTGGGCTTTCAGGGTATGCTGATCCTTGTCTGCGTTGCCATCTATGCGGTACTCATTCAGGGGATCGCCACAGGCGGAGATCCCATCGGCGCGATTTGGGGCTGTATCGGCTATACGGTGCTTCTGTGCTTCATGCTGATGAAAACCGGGACGATCTCCAAAAGCATCTTCAGCGCCCATTGAGAAAGGAAAGGTGATCTTATCGCTGATACCGCCGCTTCTGGTCACGGTGGCCAGAAGCCGATCCCGGAGGGCCTGCACCTCTCTGACGGCATTGAGGGCCTGCGTTCCCTGCCGAAGCATAGCGTGGATATGCTTCTGACCGATCCGCCCTAC
>CABQHF010000287.1 GCA_902463905.1 uncultured Faecalibacterium sp.
TCGACTACGGCGATCAGACCCCCGAAGAGGCTGTCGAGACCCTGCTGGACGGCATGGAGTCTGTTGGCTACACCGTCGGCTAAGTTTACCGCACGGGCAGCAGCCTGAACCGGGTAACTGTATTCTGAATTAAATAAGGGCATCTGCCGCCCGTACGACAGATGCCCTTGTTTTTTCGGAGAATGGTTATCAAACCTTGAATGAATTGTTGCCGGTCTGTGACCTGCTGCACTGTCTGCTTCAAATCCTGTAAAAGGAGGACTTCGGATGAAAAAAAGTAATGCGCCCGCCGGCGCACGAACTCCGTTCCAGAAATGGGTCGATAAGTATCAGGGCCTGTTTTATCTGATTCCCTGGATCATCGGCTTTCTCGTCTTTAAGGCGTTCCCCTTCGGTCAGTCGCTGTATTACAGCTTCACCGATATGAACTTCTTCAAGGACGGCACCAACTTTGTTGGTCTGGCCAACTACATTACCGCATTCCACACCAGAAAGATCACCAAGGCGCTGATCATCACCTTCAAGTACGCCTTTATCACCGTGCCCCTGAAGCTGATCTTCGCGCTGTTCATCGCCTACATCCTGAACTTCAAGATCGCCTGCGTCAACCTGTTCCGCACCGTGTACTACATCCCCTCCATTCTGGGCGGCTCTGTGGCTATCGCCGTGCTGTGGAAGGCTGTGTTCAGCGTGGACGGTCTGCTGAACACCGTGGTGCGCGCTGTCACCTTTGGTGCGGTGCAGGGCCCCGAGTGGCTGAGTGACCCCAACTACGCGCTGTGGATCATCTGCTTCCTGCGTATATGGCAGTTCGGCTCCGCCATGGTGCTGTTCCTTGCTGCACTGAAGGGCGTGCCCGCAGACCTGTACGAGGCTGCTACCATCGACGGTGCCGGCAAGTGGCGTCAGTTCTTCTCCATCACCGTTCCGATGATCACCCCCATCATCTTCTACAACCTGGTCACTCAGATCTGCCAGGCTTTCCAGGAGTTCAACGGCCCCTACATCATCACCAACGGTGGTCCCCGTGGTTCCACTACCCTGATCTCCCTGCTGGTTTACAACTACGCATTCAAGTCCTACGACATGGGCATGGCTTCTGCTCTGGCATGGATCATGTTCATCATCGTCTGCATCCTGACGATCATTGCGTTCACCAGCCAGAAGAAGTGGGTCTACTACTCGGATGAAAGGTAAGGTGACCAATATGGGAATGAAAGCATCGAATAAGATCGCAACCTTCTTTAAGTACTTCGTGCTGATCCTGGTTGGTGTCATCATGATCTATCCTCTGCTGTGGATGATCAGCGCTACCTTCAAGGATAACAGCGAGATCTTTGCAGGCATCAGCCTGTGGATCAAAAAGCCTACGCTGGATGGCTACCGCAACGCCCTGAACAACTTCGGCGGCTCCATCAACATCCTGCAGGCTATGCTCAACACTTACAGCTACGTCATCCCCAAGGTGATCTGCACTGTGGTGTCTGCCTGTGTTGCCGCTTACGGCTTTGGCCGTTTCGACTTCCCCGGCCGCAAGCTGCTGTTCAACATCATGCTGGCCACCCTGTTCCTGCCCCAGGTCGTGCTGAACGTGCCGCAGTACCTGCTGTACAACAAGTTCGGCTGGGTGGACAGCCCCTTCTATCTGGCCATCTGGGTGCACTGCGCATTTGCTACCGAGACCTACTTCGTGTATCAGCTGGTGCAGTTCATGCGCAACGTCCCGCGTGATCTGGACGAGGCTGCCGCCATTGACGGCTGCTCCTCCTTCCAGACCCTGTACAAGGTCATCGTGCCCATGCTGGGACCCGCTCTGGTGTCCTGCGCACTGTTCCAGTTCATGTGGAGCTGCAACGACTTCATGGGCCCGCTGCTTTACGTCAGCACCCCCGGCAAGTACCCCATGTCCCTGTTCGTCAAGCTGTCCATGGACGGTGATACCGGCTTTGCTTGGAACAAGATCCTTGCTCTGTCCCTCATCTCCATCCTGCCGCAGCTGATCGTATTCTTCTGTGCACAGGATCAGTTCGTTGAAGGTATCTCCGCAGGTGCCGTCAAGGGCTAATGCGCCATAAGAACATCTGACCAAGACCAACACCCCCTGTGCTGCTCCCAACGGATGGCACAGGGGGTGTTTTGGTGAAAGCGTTATTTCTTCTGTTTTTTGCGGTACTGCAGGGGGCTGATATCCGTCACCTCGCGGAACACGCGGCGGAAGTGGGCGGCGCTGGCAAAGCCGGTCTGCTCGGCAATATCGCTGATGGACAGCTCAGTAGTCTCCAGCAGTTTCTGCGCAGCTTCGATACGGCGGTTGTTCAGGTAATCCACGATGGACTGCCCGGTCACCCGCCGGAACAGGCGGCTGAGGTAGTAAGGGGAGAGGTAGAACCTTGCTGCTACCTCGGTAAGAGAGAACTTTTGCCGGTAGTTGGCGGCAAGGTAGCCGCACACCTGCTCGATGGTCTCATTGCGGGGGCGCGCCGCGGCGCTGCTCTCGGCAAGGCACTCCTGCTCTACATAGTGCAGGAT
>CABQHF010000288.1 GCA_902463905.1 uncultured Faecalibacterium sp.
CCCTGGCTCTGTGCGCCGGTGTGCTCAGCGGCTGCGGCGGCGCCGCATCCAGCACCGCTTCCAGCGCAGCAAGTTCTTCTGCCGCTGCCAGCAGCGAAGCATCCAGCGAGGAGGCTGACGAAGTGGCTGCAAAGAACGTGGCAGATCTGATCGATGCCATCTATGTGCAGGAGCGCAATGATGACACCGACGCCCAGTGCGAGGCCGCCAAGGCCGCCTGGGACGCCCTGACCGACACCCAGAAGGAACTGGTGGAAGGCGAGAACGCCGACCCCGATTACTTCGGCCGTGACACCGGCGATGCCTCCAAGGACGATGCCCGCAACGGGGACAACATCGGCGAGAACGAGCTGCTGGTGGTGTCCTTTGGCACCTCCTTCAACGACAGCCGTGTGAAGGACATCAAGGGCATCGAGGACGCTCTGCAGGCCGCCTACCCCGACTGGAGCGTGCGCCGCGCCTTTACCGCACAGATCATCATCAACCATGTGCAGGCCCGTGACGGCGAGAAGATCGACAACATGCAGCAGGCCATGGACCGCGCTGTGGCCAACGGCGTGAAGAACCTGATCGTGCAGCCCACCCATCTGATGCACGGTGCCGAGTACGACGAGATGATGGAGATGATTGACTCCTACCGCGACAAGTTCGAGAGCGTTGCGGTTGCTGAGCCCCTGCTGGGCGAGGTCGGCTCCGACGCCACCGTGATCAACTCCGACAAGGAAGTGGTTGCCAAGGCCGTGACCGAGGCCGCCGTGAAGGATGCCGGTTACGAGAGCCTAGACGACGCCGCTGCCGAGAAGGTCGCCTTCGTGTTCATGGGCCACGGCACTTCCCACACTGCAAAGGTGAGCTACAGCCAGATGCAGACCACCATGCAGACCCTGGGCTATGACAATGTGTTCATCGGCACCGTGGAGGGTGAGCCTGAGGAGACTGCCTGCGAGAACGTGATCGAGGCTGTGAAGGCTGCCGGTTACACCAAGGTCGTCCTGCGTCCCCTGATGGTAGTGGCAGGCGACCACGCCAACAACGACATGGCCGGTGCAGACGAGGATTCCTGGTTGAGCCAGTTCAACGCTTCCGGCGCATTTGAGTCTGTGGACTGCCAGATCGCCGGTCTGGGCGAAGTGCCCTCCATTCAGGAGCTGTACGTTGCCCACACCAAGGCTGCCATTGATTCTCTGAACGGCTGAAAATAACTGTCAAATTGCCCGGAGGGAGTGATCTTTTCGGGCAATTTTTCTTTTTGACAGGATTGTGGTATACTGAGACCTGCAGGGAGTTTCTCCCTTTCTGATTCTGAAACATTGAGGTATTTTTCTATGCGCTGCAAACAGATGCTTTCCCTTTCCGTTGTCACCGTGCTGCTGGCCGCTTCTCTGGCAGGCTGCGGCACTTCTTCCACCGCTCCGTCGGCCGTCTCTTCCGAGGCCCCTTCCAGCGCGGCAAGTTCCGCCGCATCCGAAGTCACGGAGACCGCCGCTCTGCCGGACGGCGTATACACTGCCGAGTTTGATACCGACAGCGGCATGTTCCATGCCAACGAGGCCTGCGACGGCAAAGGCACCCTGACCGTCAAGGACGGCAAGATGACCTTCCACGTCAGCCTGGTGTCCAAAAAGATCGTGAACCTGTACCCCGGCCTGGCCGCTGATGCCGAGGCCCACAAAACGGACTGGCTGCTGCCCACCACCGACACTGTGACCTACTCCGACGGCACCAGCGAAGAGGTGTACGGCTATGACATCCCGGTCACCGCATTGGATGAAGACTTCCCGCTGGCCATTCTGGGTTCCAAGGGTACCTGGTACGACCACACCGTGAGCGTGCGCAATGCCCAGCCCAAGACCGAGGAAGTCTCCGAGACCCCCGCAGACGGCGAATACACCGTATCTGTGGCACTGGAGGGCGGCTCCGGCCGTGCCACCGTGGACAGCCCCGCTGTGCTGACCGTGGCAGACGGCAAAATGACCGCCACCATCGTTTGGAGCAGCCCCAACTACGATTACATGATCGTGGACGGCGAGAAGTATCTGCCCACCAATACCGAGGGCAATTCCACCTTTGAGATCCCGGTCGCTGCGCTGGGCACCCCGCTGGCCGTGACGGCTGACACCGTGGCCATGAGCACCCCCCACGAGATCGAGTACACCCTGACTTTCACGCTGGAGTAACATGAACAAGATCACACGCTGCCAATTTTTAAAGCTGCTGCCTGCCGCAGGCCTGCTGCTGACCGCCTGTGCGGAAAATGCGGGTTCCGCGGCAGCGGTACAGCTGGTATCCGTCGGCAGCTGCCAACTGGACTACGCCCGGCAGTTCACGGCTGAAAAATATGAGGGCGGCTATACCCTGCTCTCCATCCCGGAGGACGGGGCGCAGTTTCTGGTGGTGCCGGAGGGGGCTGCCGTTCCGACCGATGTACCGGACGGCGTGACCGTGCTGCGTCAGCCGCTGCAGAACCTCTATCTGGTGTCCACCTCGGTGATGGACCTGTTCCTTGCACTGGACGCACTGGA
>CABQHF010000289.1 GCA_902463905.1 uncultured Faecalibacterium sp.
TGCGCAACCCGTCCTACAGCCACGAGCTGGACTTTATCAAAAAGCAGATCGGCATCTCGGCCATCATCAACCCGGAAATGGCAGCCGCCAAGGAAATCTCCCATCTGCTGCGTTTTCCGGGTGCCAGAAAGATCGACACCTTTGCGGACGGCCGGGTGCGCCTGATCAAGTTCGTGCTCACCGAGGCACAGGGGCTGGACGGCGTGGCCATCCGCGAGATCCCCAGCCGCCTCAAGAGCGATATCCTGGTGTGTGCAGTGGAGCGCGACGGCGGGGTGATCATCCCCAACGGTAACTTTGTGCTGCAGAACGGCGACCAGATCACCTTCCTGGCCACGCAGGAAAAGGCTCATGCCTTCTTCCAGCAGATCCACATGCCGGTGCGGCCGGTGCGCAACGCCCTGATCGTGGGCGGCGGTGCCATCGCGTTCTACCTGAGCCAGGAGCTGATGGAGAACCATGTGCGGGTGCGCATCGTGGAGCGGGATGCCGCCCGCGCCCAGGAGCTGGCCGAGCAGCTGCCCGGTGCCCAGGTCCTGAACGAGGACGGCTCCAACCGGGAGTTCCTGCTGTCGGAAGGGCTGGAGTCCACCGAGGCGTTCGTGGCTCTGACCAACATCGACGAAGAAAACGTGCTGCTGACCCTGTTTGCCAAAAAGCATTCCCACGGCAAGCTGGTGACCAAGGTGAACCGTCTGGAGTTCGATGACATTCTGGCCGGGCTGGACCTGGGCAGCGTGGTGTACCCCAAGTACATGACCTGCGATTACATTGTGCAGTATGTGCGTGCCCTGCAGAATGAGGCAGGCAGCAACATCAAGACCCTGTACCGCATCCTGGACGACCGTGTGGAAGCGTTGGAATTCACGGTGCACGAGGAGAGCCGGGCCACCGGTGTGCCCCTGAGCCAGCTGCATCTGAAAAAGAACCTGCTGCTGTGCTGCATCACCCGCGGCGACCGCATCCTGATCCCCCGCGGCGGCGACCAGATCCAGGTGGGCGACAACGTGATCGTGGTCACGCTGGAGCATGGCCTGCATGACCTGCGGGACATCGTGGAGAGCTGACGGAGGCGGGCTATGAATTATGCGATCGTTTTCCGTCTGCTGGGCTATATCCTGATGATCGAGGGCACCCTGCTGCTTCTGCCCGCCGCTGCCAGCCTGATCTACGGCGAGTGGATGGTACTGGCAGTGTTCCTGCTCACGGCAGCCGTGAGCGCAGGCATCGGCTTTGCGCTGCGGGCCATCAAGCCCCGCAGCAAGGTATTCTATATGCGGGAGGGCTTTACTGCCACCGCACTGAGCTGGATCGTCATCTCGGTGGTGGGCGCCGCGCCTTTCGTGCTCACCGGCTGCATCCCCAACCCGGTGGATGCGCTGTTTGAAACCGTGTCCGGCTTTACCACCACCGGTGCCAGCATCCTGCCGGAGGTGGAGAGCCTGCCCAAGGGCATTTTGTTCTGGCGCAGCTTCACCCACTGGATCGGCGGCATGGGCGTTCTGGTGTTCCTGCTGTCCCTGCTGCCCCTGACCGGCGGCTCTCATGTGAACCTGATGAAGGCCGAGAGCCCCGGCCCCCAGGTGGACAAACTGGTGCCCAAGGTGCAGTCCACTGCCAAGATCCTGTATGGCATCTATCTGGCCCTGACCGTGCTGGAACTGCTGTTCCTGCTGGCGGGGCATATGCCGCTGTTTGAGGCCCTGCTTACCGCCTTTGGCACGGCGGGCACCGGCGGCTTCGGCTTCCGGAACGACAGCTTTGGCAGCTTCTCGCCCTACATCCAGTGGGTCGTGACCGTGTTCATGATCCTGTTCGGCGTCAACTTCAACGCTTACTTCCTGCTGTTGATGCGCCGGTTCCGCCGTGCTGCCGCCAGCGAGGAGGTCCGGGGCTACTTTGCGGTGATCCTTGCCGCCATTGCCATCATCACGGCCAACATCTACAGCCTCTACAACAGCTTTGGCGAGGCGCTGCGGCAAGCGGCGTTCCAGGTGGGTTCCATCATCACCACCACGGGCTTTTCCAGCTGCGATTTTGACCTGTGGCCCACCCTGTCCAAGGAAGTGCTGGTGGTGCTGATGTTCATTGGTGCCTGTGCAGGAAGCACCGGCGGCGGCATCAAGGTGAGCCGCATCCTCATTTTGGGCAAGACGCTGGGCAAGGAGCTCAAGCAGGCTCTGCACCCGCAGGTGGTGGCTCCGGCGCGTATGGACGGCAAGCTGCTGAACCATGAGACCATCCGTACCACCAACGTATTCATGGCGGCCTACAGCTTCATCTTTGTGGGGTCCTTCCTGCTCATCAGTCTGAACGGCTTTGACATGGTGACCAATTTCACTGCCGTGGCCGCCACTCTGAACAACATCGGCCCGGGCCTGGAGCTGGTGGGCCCCATGCAGAACTTTGGCGGTTTTGCAGACCCGGCCAAGCTGGTGCTGATCTTTGATATGCTGGCAGGCCGCTTGGAGATCTTCCCCATGCTGGTGCTGTTCCTGCCCGACACCTGGCGCAA
>CABQHF010000290.1 GCA_902463905.1 uncultured Faecalibacterium sp.
CCTTGTGGACGGCCATGGGCACATGGACGATCATCTCGTCGTAGATGAACTCGTCGCGCTCGGTCAGCATCACGTTGCCGTCCAGCGTGAGCACCCGGCCAAACTCCGGGGTCTCAAAGATGTCGATGCGCTGGTAATCGCTCTGCTTGGAGTAGAGCTGTTTGTTCACCCGGATGCTGTGCTTCACGTCCGGGGTGTGAAACTCGGAAAACCAGAATTCCATATTCGCTCCTCCTTATGCCAGAACGTTCAGGTGTAAGATGTCGGGGTCCTCGGGGCCGGTCATGCTGCAGCCCTTGGCCTTGGCGTACTCGATGTAGTTCAAGATCTCTTTGGTGATGCGCTCGCCGGGGGCCAGGATGGGGATGCCCGGCGGGTAGCACATGACGAACTCGCTGCACACCATGCCCTCGGTCTCCCGGAGGGGCAGGCTCTTTTTGGGGGCGTAGAAAGCCTCCTGGGGGCTGGCTGCCACCACCGGGTCGATGTACTCCTGGCTCAGCAGGCCGGAGCCGTCGGTGCGGTAGCGGCGTTTGATCTCCGCCAGAGCACTGACCAGCCGCTCCACCTCCTGGGGCCGGTCGCCAATGGACAGGTAGGCCAGGATGTTGCCGATGTCGCCGAACTCGATCTGGATATCGTACTCGTCCCGGAGGATGTCGTAGACCTCGATGCCGGCCAGGCCGATGTCCAGGGTGTGGACGCTGAGCTTGGTGGTGTCAAAATCGAACACCGAGTTGCCGTTGCACAGCTCCTTGCCAAAGGCGTAGTAGCCGCCCACAGCGTTGATCTCCTCCCGGGCGTACTCGGCCATGTCGGCCACCTGATGGAACACCTGCCGCCCCCGCAGGGCCAGGTTCCGCCGGGAGATATCCAGGCTGGACATCAGCAGGTAGCTGCCGGAGGTGGTCTGGGTCAGGTTGATGATCTGCCGCACATAGCCCGGGTGCACATTTGGCCCGATGAGCAGCAGGCTGGACTGGGTGAGGCTGCCGCCGCTTTTGTGCATGGACACCGAGGCCATGTCGGCCCCGGCTGCCATGGCGGACACCGGCAGGCCGCCGCCAAAGTAAAAGTGGGTGCCGTGGGCTTCGTCCGCCAGGCACAGCATCCCGGCGTCATGGGCCATCTTGACGATGGCCCGGAGGTCCGAGCAGATGCCGTAGTAGGTGGGGTTGTTCACCAGCACCGCCACAGCATTGGGATGCTCCTTGATGGCCTTTTCCACCTGCTCCCGCTTCATGCCCAGGGAGATGCCCAGGCGTTTGTCCACCTCCGGGTTCACATACACCGGTACGGCACCGCAGAGCACCAGGGCGTTCAGCACGCTGCGGTGCACATTCCGGGGCAGGATGATCTCGTCCCCTCGCTTGCAGGCAGTAAGCACCATGCTCTGGACACTGCTGGTGGTGCCCCCTACCATCAAAAAGGCATGGGCGGCTCCAAAGGCATCTGCCGCCAGCTCCTCGGCCTCCCGGATGACCGATACCGGGTGGCAGAGGTTGTCCAGGGGTTTCATGCTGTTCACGTCCACGCCCACGCACTGCTGGCCCAAAAAGGCGGTCAGCTCCGGGTTGCCTCGGCCTCGCTTGTGGCCGGGCACATCAAAGGGCACCACACGCATCTGCCGGAACCGCTCCAGCGCTTCGTAAATGGGCGCGCGGCGCTGGTCCAGCCGGAACCGTGTACGGTTCTCACTCATCTTTTTTTCCTCCGTCCCTGGTTCCAAGACAAACAAAAAAGCGCAGGTGCCGCACCAAAAAGTGCAGACCTGCGCTTGGAAAAAAGCCATTTTTTGCGCGGAAAAAGCCCCCGGACAAGATGTGCCGGAGCCACGGGCCGCGTTTCAGCATGATCCAAAAAGACGGGATGATGAGAGTCTATATAGCAATTCTGCTTTTACTGCTCTTTATTGACCGTTTCACATTGACCGTTTCACAAGTCTGCGCACTGGCTGCACAATTTCATGGTTGTAAAGGAACCAACTTATAAAATTTGAGCTTCTAACTCAATCAATAATGGCGGCTTGCACCGCCGGTCGGCAGTGGACCCGGCTGTCCGTATGGCCTTAGCCCCGCTGGGCGGTCCATGGGAAAATTGCTTTGAAAAGACCCTGTTCTGCGTCGTCTCTCAAAATCATCTGTGATTTTATCATGCGCATTGGCAGTTGTCAATGCTTTTTGACAAAAAATGTTCAGCGCCGCTGCTGCCCCAGCCACTGCCAGAGCGCGGTGCCTGCGGCGTCGGCACACTGGCCGTTGAAAAAGTAGATCCAGCTCCAGTCGCCCTCGTGGCAGTACAGGGTGCCCAGGCGGTTACGGTGCAGCGTTTTCTGAAAAAAGGAAAAGCAGCCCGGAATCGTTCGATTCCAGGCTGCTTCGGATGCCGGTGGTGGGGGTCGAACCCACACGTGTTATTAGCACAAGGGATTTTGAGTCCCCCTCGTCTGCCATTCCGACACACCGGCTGATGTTCAGAACA
>CABQHF010000291.1 GCA_902463905.1 uncultured Faecalibacterium sp.
ACCAATGGTTATGGATGATCCCACTCTGCCGCGCATCAAGGTGCGCGACCTTCTGATGCAGGCTTTTCTCACCGGCTGGACCCGGTCGGACAAAGCCGTTTCCCAGGACGAATATCTGCAAAGCTCCATTCAGGTGATCGAGATGCTCCAGGTGGAGCCGGAGAACCTGTATGCCGAGGAGGGCCTCGGCCTGCCGGACGGCGAAGAGGTGGACCACCTCGACGACCTTCTGCGCGCCGACGGCGTGTGGCTGTACTACGGTGTGGAAGCCGAGAACTTTTTCCTGATCCAGTGGTACCCGGACGAGGCTTCGGCCAAGGCAAAGCTGGCCCAGCTGGAAGAGCTGGGAGACGGCAAGCAGTACCTTGTGGATCTGACCCTGCAGCGGGAGAACCCCTCGCAGGCGGAAAATTTCGGCAATTCCAACCCGGTGCAGCTGCGCTCCTGATATTCGTGCCGCCGATGCGGCGGAAAGGAAAGAACGCCCATGCAGCTTTCGACGACTGAACGTGAACAGCTTTATGCCATTTTGCAGAAATACGATGACAACCCCCAGGTGCAGCAGATGCGGGAGTTTATCCAGCACGGCGATGTGACCACCTACCAGCACTGCAAGAATGTGGTGCTGGTGAGCTTCTGGCTCAATAAGCGGCTGCACCTGCACGCCGACGAGACCTCGCTGGCGGTGGGGGCTTTCCTGCACGATTTTTACCTCTACGACTGGCACAAGCGCAGCACCTTCCACGGCCTGCGCCGCCTGTTCGAGATGCACGGCTTTTCCCACCCGCACTACGCCTGCGTGAATGCAGAGCGGGTGTTCCACATCACCAAAAAGGAACAGAGCATCATCTCCAGCCACATGTGGCCGCTGACGCTGCGCCATGTGCCCACCTGCCGGGAGGCCATCATCGTGTGCCTGGCCGACAAGTACTGCGCCGTGGTGGAGAGCATGTTCCGTCGCAGCCGCGTGGCTGCCACCTGCAATGCGGATGGCGAGTACACCGAGTGGTGACCGTGCTCCTGAAGCTGAAAACATGACAAAGGCCGGCCCGGTTCCTGTGCAACGCAGGTACCGGGTCGGCCATTTTTTGCAGATTGCGGCTTGCATTTTTGCCAAAAGCCCGCTTCCCCGCAGCGGGCGGCAGGGGCAATGCTCCGGCGCTTTTGGTTGTAACTCAGTCCATCACAGGGATGTCCAGCCCGAATTCCAGCGGGCGGAACCGGGGGCAGACGTTTTTGGTAATGGAGATCACCGAGGCGGCCAGGCGGCTGCCGATCTCGCAGGAGGCGGGCAGGTTCTTGCCGTAGGTCAGGCCGATGACCGTACCGGCAAAGAAGGCGTCACCGGCGCCGGTGGTGTCGATCACATCCACCTTCTTGGCGGGCACGATGCCGCTCTCGCCGTTGGCGCGGGCATACACGGCACCCTGTCCGCCCATGGTGACCACCATGCAGGGGATATTGGCGCTGTGCACGTTGGCAGCCAGCACCTCCCGCATGGCGGCAGGGGAGAGGTGGTCGTAATCGTCCGAGAAGAGCAGCCCGGTTTCCTGCTGGTTGCACACGAAGCAGTCCACCTGCTGCAAAAAGTCGCGGCGCTCCATGGCGATGCTCATATTGGAGATGGCCGCAAAGACCCGCTTGTTGTACTTTCTGGCAAAGCGCAGCACCTGCTTCACCGTCTCTTTTTCCAGATCCAGCTCCAGTGCGATGCTGTCGCAGTCCTTGAAGATGGCGTCGCCCTGCTCTTCCAGCAGGGCGGTGAGCGGGGTGGTGTCCGGGCGCTTGGAGATGGAGGCGCACACGTCGCCGTCGTTGTTGAACACGGCCAGCCAGGTGCCCATGCCGTCCTTCACGCGGCGGATGAACTGGGTGTTCACCTTGTGGTCGCGCAGCTTGTCGATGACGTCCTGGCCCATGCCGGTGTCATCCACCAGGCTCACAAAGGTGGGGCGCAGCTCCACATTGGCGATGTCTTCCACGATGTTGCGGCTCACGCCGCCGTGCACCTGCTCCACCCGGCCGGAGTTGCGTCCGCCCGGAATGTAGGTGGAAAGCGGGTACCCCTTGATATCCACAAAAACAGCTCCGATGACTACGATCCCCATAGAAAAACCTTCCTGCAAGTAATATTTACCTTCATTATACCAGTTCTTTGCAGCAGAATCCATCTTTTTTATCAGATGGCCCCGAAAATATGCAAAAAGGCTCACAGGGCGGTGTTTGCCGTCCGCACCAGAAACTCCATGGCCTGCACGGGGTACTGCCCGGCGGCGGTCTCGCCGGTGAGCATCAGGCTGGACGCACCGTCCAGCACGGCATTGTAGATGTCGCTCACCTCGGCGCGGGTGGGCACGGCACAGGTGCACATGCTGTCCAGCATCTGAGTGACCACCATAAAGGGAACCCCGGCGGCCCGGCAGGCGGCGGAAAGCTGCTTCTGGCAGCGGGGCAGCTCCCACAGCGGCATGG
>CABQHF010000292.1 GCA_902463905.1 uncultured Faecalibacterium sp.
AAAGCCCAGCCCGCGGTGGATCTCCAGATCCTTGACCGGGAACAGGATGTCGGTGCGATCCTCAATGATCTGGCGGAACAGACCCTGCAGGGTGCCGCCGCACTGGTTGAGCACGCTGGCCGCATACAGGATGGCGCGGTCGATGCGGCCACCCTTGAAGATGCGGATATCCTCCAGCGTCACGCTGTCGGCGGTGAACAGATCATCGGCATCCACCTGAATGGTGTCGATGCCGCCCAGCTCCTGGATGGCGGCCCAGCCGGGCACCACAGCGCCCACGGCAGCGGCGGAGCGCTGCAGGCGCAGGGCAGCCAGACCAGAGATCAGGGTGGAGGACAGGGGTGCGCCCATGCACAGCACAGCCGTCAGGGCGGCGGCGGTCAGTTTCACATCCCGGCCCACCACCAGACACAGCAGTGCGCTGAGCACTGCCACACCCAGCAGGATGTAGGAATTCTTTTGTGCACGGCGCTCTCCGGCACGCTCATCCAGGCTCTGCTCCACAAAGCTGTCGTCCGCCGTCTGCGGGCGGCTGAGCAGCACCCAGGGATCCATCTGCTCCAGATTCCGTGCCAGTGCCCGGATCAGGTCTTTATCTTTTGCACGGCGTGCGCCCTGCAGGTCAGTGGTCTCGCCCAGCAGCTCATAGCCGCCGCGCACGGCCGCCAGCATCACACGGTTGCCCAGCAGCGCCAGGAACAGCCCCAGCGCGGCAATACCGGTGAGGATGGACAGGCCCTCGGTGCTGCGGTAGGAGTTGGCCGTGAGCAGGGCTATGACCGCCTGCAGCAGGGCTGCCACAGCAGCCAGCGCCGGCATGGTCTCCGCCGAGGGGCGGCCCCGCAGGCCGTTCAGGCCATCCCGCAGGACCGGGAAGCTCACCACCAGGCTGGCGGCGAACAGCAGCAGGTTGGCGGCATAGAAGGCCGCCGGGGCGGCATCCGGATCCAGCGCAGCCAGCGGCGTCAGCATCCGGTCGGCCACCAGACCGACGTGCAGCAGCACGACAGCCAGGATACCGGCCAGCACGCACCGCAGGGTGAGCTCTGCGCTCATACGGCGCAGCTTGTCGCCCACGCTCTCCGGCGCTTCGTCCTCGGCGGGCAGGGCGTCCTCGGCTTCGGTTTTCAGCACCGGTCCTTCTTCGGCACCTTCCGGCTGTGCAGCTTCTTCCGCAGCGGGCGCTGCAACGGGCGTTTCCGCCTCCGGGGCAGGCTCTTCCTCCAGCGGCGTCAGCGGCAGACTCATGGTATCTTCTTTTTCTTCTTTGGCGGATCCTGTCTCCGGTTCTTCTGCAGGCGCTGCCGGAGCTTCCGCAGCCTCAGCAGATTCCGGCTTCGCCTCGTTCTTTGCCTCGTCGTCAGCGTCCCCGAACATCCGGAACACCGACTTCTTCTCCGGCAGCGGTTTATCCGCCGCGAACACCATGGTGGGCCGGGGCGGTTCCGGAGCCTTTTCCGGGGTTTCCGGTTCCTCCGGGTCATCCAGCGGCACGTCCACGGTGCGGATAGGCTCCAGCGTTTCTTCCACCGGCTTCGGTTTCGCGGCAGCGGCCGGGCGGCTCATGCCGTTCAGCATATCCTTGAGCTGCTGCATCTCCTGCTGCTCCTGCTGTTCCTGCGGCAGCAGCACTTCCGGTGCGTTTTTCGGGTTCTGCACATTTTTCTTCTGCGGCTTTTCCGGCCGTGCAGCCGGTTCTGCCGGGGCAGTAGCCCTGGGCGGTTCCGGCTTCTGTTCCGGTTCAGGCTTGCGCTCCGGCTGCGGGGCCGGGGCCGGTTCTTCGGCCTTTTCCGGCGCTGCAGGCGCCGACTGCTCTGCGCGGGGCTGCGGGAAATCCGTGCCCGGCCCCGCCGTGCGCAGGGTCAGATCCAGATCCAGCGCGTCCTCATCCGGCATCGACTGGACTTCCGACCCCAACAGCACCTCGCCGGTGGGCAGCTCCAGATCCGTTCCGGTCTGCGGCTCCTCTTTGGGCTTTGCCGTTTTTGCGTGGCCGAACAGCCGCCCGAACACGCCCTTGGGCTTCTGGGCGGCTTCTTCGTCCCGCCGTGCCATTTCTGCCGGGATATCCGCCACGGTGGTGGTGAAGAAATCGTGGAACTTTTCCTCTTTTGCGGCGCTGTCCTGGGCGGCACCTTTGCGTTCATCTTTCTGCTTAGGCATCCTTGTTCCCCCTGCTCTTCAAATTGGAGTTACGGATCGCTCCTATCACGCATTCTGCGCTGCGCGCTGCGACTGGATCTCATACAGGATAATGCCGGCCGCCACCGAAACATTGTAGCTGTCCACGCCGGTGCCCTGAGCGGCCATGTCCAGCCGCACCACACCGTCGCACAACTTCTTGACCAGCTGCGACA
>CABQHF010000293.1 GCA_902463905.1 uncultured Faecalibacterium sp.
TCTGTGATCTGGACAACCTCCTGCTTGGCCCGGATGGCAACCTGACCCAGGTCGTGCGGGATGTGCTGCAGCTGTTTTCCAGCCGCGGCGGCCGGTTCACCGTCTTTTCCCAGCGCACGCCCAAGGCAGTGCGGACTCTGTTGGGCAGCGTGCGTCTCTCGGCCCCGGCACTGGTGTGCGGCGGCACACTGGCCTATCATTTTGCGGACGGCTCCCGTCAGCCGCTGTGCAGCTTTGCCGGGCAGGATGCCGGTCTGTTCGCCAGCCTGCCCAGTGCGGCCGGTGTGGGCATTGCCCTGCAGATGCAGGATGGCTCCACCCGCGTGCTGCGCATGAGCCATGCGCTGGAGCAGCACCTGCAGCAGGAGTGGACCCCCTATCTGCTGGCCAACGCAGCGGATATCCGCCCGGATGAGGTGCTGCGAGCCCTGGTGTACCAGGACAACCGCAGCATCCCTCTGACGTCCCTGCTGGAAAAGGCACTGGGCGACAGCACGACCGCCCTGCTGGGTGAGCGTGCAGCCCCGGACCTGCTGCGCCTGACCCCGCGGACGGTTTCGGGTGCGGAGATGCTGCAGGCCGTGTGCACGCCGGTGGGCATTGCCCCGGAAAATGTGCTGGTGCTGGCGGGCAGTATGCCCATGCTGGAGCTGGTGCGGGCCGCAAGCCGGAGCGCTGCGGCGGCCGATGCCCCGGCGGAGTTGCGCCTTGCCGCAAAGCAGGTCACCCTGACCGATGCTGCCGGCGGCGCTGCCGTGGAGGTTTTGTACCGCATGGTGCGGGATGCTGAAAAATTGGCGTAAAATTTGTGTAAGTTCCCTTGCAATTTTCCTGCAAGGGACTTTCTTTTTGGAAGGATTTCGGGTAGAATGAGAGAAACGCACCTGTGCACCGCCCTCCGGCGAGAGATCCTTTTTATAGCAGCCTGTGCAGCCGCTGCGGTGCTGTGCGTGGGGCTGGCGTTCTGGTTTGCGGTGCCGCAGCAGCCTTCACAGAAGCAGCTGCCGCCGGACAGCACACCGCTGTCGGAGCACTGGTATGTGGACCTGAATACGGCGGATGCTGCTGCCCTGTGCACCTTGCCGGGGGTCGGGCTCAGCCGCGCCCGGGCATTGATCGAGTACCGGCAGCAGCACGGCCCCTTTGCCCGCGTTGCCGACGCTGCGGCCGTGCCGGGCCTGACGGAGGACCTTGTGGCCTCCTGGGAAGGGCAGGCAACGGTAAACACACCTGCACAAACGATGCCGTAAGGCACAAAGGGGAATGAATATGAGCGACGAGACCATTTTTATCAACCGGGAACTGAGCTGGCTGGACTTCAACCGCCGGGTCCTGGCTCTTGGCAAGGACAAGAACGTGCCCCTTGCCGAGCAGGTCAAATTCCTGGCCATCTACGGTTCCAATCTGGACGAATTCTTCATGGTGCGCGTCGGCTCTCTGCAGGAGCGCGCCAACCTGGAACAGAGCAAGAGCAAAAAGGAAAAGCGCGAGAACAAGACCAACATGACCGCAGCCGAACAGTTAGCAGCCATCATGCCCAAGACCGCCCAGCTGCAGGCGGACTGCGACAAATACTATGCCAAGGCGTTGGAAGAGCTGGCCGGGTGCGGCTACCGCAAGGTGGATTTTGACCACCTGAGCAAGGAGGATGAGCGCTTCTGGAAAAAATACTTCCAGACTGAGCTGTTCCCCATTCTCAGCCCGCAGATCGTGGACAGCCGCCACCCGTTCCCGTTCCTGCGCAACAAGGAGATCTATCTGGGTGTCCTTTTGCGGGAGAAGCACCCCAATGCCCAGAGCCTGGGCATCATCCCCATTTCCAGCCAGATGGAGCGGCTGCACTTCGTCAAAAAGGACGGTGAAACGCAGTTTGCACTGGTGGAAGAGCTGGTGCTGCACTATGCGTCCAGCATCTTTGGCAAGGAGAGCATCCTGGAAAGCTGCCTGTTCCGGGTCACCCGCAATGCGGACATCGACGTCAAGGAAGGCATGATGGATCACGACATCGACTATCGTGAGATCATGACCGAGCTGCTCAAGCGCCGCCGCAAGCTGGCGGCTGTGCGCCTGCAGGTCACGCCGGAGGCCGCCCCGGAGGTGCAGCGTTTGCTGTGCAGCCGTCTGGAGCTGTCGGGCAAGCGGGTCTTTGTGCAGAAGAGCCCGCTGGACCTGAGCTTTTTCTACAAGCTCACCGGGCGCATTGAAGCAGAGGACCACCCCGGCCTGTTCTACCCGGCTGCCCGGCCCATGCTGCCGCCGCCAGACTATGATCTGACCGAGGAAGTGCAGAAGCACGATGTGCTGCTGAGCTACCCGTACCAGTCCATCCGGCCCTTCATCG
>CABQHF010000294.1 GCA_902463905.1 uncultured Faecalibacterium sp.
AACTACGAGTTCAGCCTGGGCCTGAACGGTCTGGGCCTGTGCGCCACCCAGTACGCCTCCGCCTGGATGACTGCCGACATCTACCGCGACGGCTGTCACTACCATCTGGACTTTAAAAAAGGCGAGAACGTGGGCGGCTTGCAGAAGGAAGCCTACAAGGGCCGCCGCACCGGCAGCATCATCCACTGGAAGCCGGACGATGAGGTGTTCACCGACATCGACGTGCCCGGCAGCTACTATAAGGACACACTGCGCCGGCAGGCTGTGGTCAACGCGGGCCTGACCCTGAACTTTACCGACGAGAAGGAAAAGGACCCCGCTACCGGCAAGGCATGGCGCGAGAGCTGGTGCTATGAGCATGGCATTGCCGACTATGTGGCCGAGGTGGCCGGGCAGGACACCCTGACCCCGGTGTTCAGCTGCGAGAGCGAGGCGGTGGGCCGCGACCGCGAGGACCAGCCGGATTATAAGGTGCGCATGAGTGCGGCGTTCTGCTTCTCCAATAAGGTGCAGATGCTGGAATACTACCACAACTCGTCCTGGCTGGAGCACGGCGGCAGCCCGGAGCATGCAGTGCGCACGGCCTTTGTGTACCAGATCAACAAATACCTGAAGGACAAGAATCTGTACAAGAAGGGGGAAAGCACCATCAGCTTCCAGGACGTGCAGGACTGTCTGGTATATGTGTCCTCCAGCTTTTCTACCCGCACCAGCTACGAGAACCAGACCAAAAAGGCCATCACGAACAAGTTCGTCTCCCAGGCCATGACCGACTTCCTCAAGCATTATCTGGAAGTCTACTTCCTGGAAAAGCCGGAGGAGGCGCAGAAGATCTGCCAGCAGGTGCTGGTGAACAAGCAGAGCCGAGAACATGCCGAAAAAACGCGCCAGAGCATCAAAAAGACCCTGTCCACCCAGATCGACCTGGCCAACCGGGTGCAGAAGTTCGTGGACTGCCGCACCAAGGATGCTTCCCGCCGGGAACTCTACATCGTGGAGGGCGATTCCGCTATGGGTGCGGTCAAGCAGAGCCGCGACAGTGACTATCAGGCCATCATGCCCATCCGCGGCAAGATCCTGAACTGCCTCAAGGCCGATTACGCCCGCATCTTCAAATCGGACGTCATCGTGGATCTGATCAAGGTCATGGGCTGCGGCGTGGAGCTGGGCGGCAAGCACAACAAGGAGTTGGCTACCTTCAACCTCGACAACCTGCGCTATAATAAAATCGTGATCTGTACCGATGCCGATGTGGATGGCTACCAGATCCGCACTCTGGTGCTCACCATGCTCTACCGGCTCACGCCTACCCTGATCAACGAAGGTTATGTGTATATCGCAGAGTCTCCGCTGTACGAGATCAACACCAAGGATCACACCTACTTTGCCTATACCGAGCCGGAAAAGGCCACCTTCCTGAAGAAAATCGGTGACAAAAAATACACGATCCAGCGCTCAAAAGGTCTGGGCGAGAACGACCCGGAGATGATGTGGCTGACCACCATGAACCCGGAGAGCCGCCGCCTGATCAAGGTACAGCCTGCGGATGTGGAAGAAACGGCTCGCGTGTTCGACCTGCTGCTGGGTGACAACTTGGCTGGCCGCAAGGAGCACATCGCGGAGCACGGCGCAGAATATCTGGACGACCTGGACGTGAGCTGAGAGATCGACGGCCTTGCCTTCTCCGTCTTTGCTTCGCAAATCCACACTCCTCCTTTTGTCACCTGCGGTGACAAAAGGGGGAATCTGGCGAATGAAATGAGCCTGAGAGGGCGAGCTGGCTTGCCGAAAGAGAACAGGCGTAATAAACAAGAGGAACTGTAATGGCAAAAAAATCAACCAAGAAAACCCCAAAGCCGGTGCGCCCGCAGTTGGGCGACGGCGTTGAGATCCTGAACGCCGGCAGCGTGCTGGAGGATCCCATCACCCGCACGCTGGAAACCAACTATATGCCCTACGCCATGAGCGTCATCGTGAGTCGCGCACTGCCGGAGATCGACGGCTTCAAGCCGGCTCACCGCAAGCTGCTGTACACCATGTACGGCATGGGCCTGCTGAAAGGAGCCCGCACCAAGTCGGCAAACATCGTGGGCAGCACCATGCACCTGAACCCCCACGGCGACGCTGCCATCTACGACACCATGGTGCGCATGGGCCGCGGCAATGAGAGCCTGCTCATGCCCTATGTGGACAGCAAGGGCAACTTCGGCAAGGCCTACAGCCGGGATATGTCCTGCGCTGCAGCCCGTTACACAGAAGCCAAGCTGGAAAATGTGTGTGAGGAGCTGTTCCGCGACATCGACAAGGAGACCGTGGATTTTGTGCCCAACTACGACG
>CABQHF010000295.1 GCA_902463905.1 uncultured Faecalibacterium sp.
CAACGGTCATGCCGGTCTTGGCCATGACCTTCTTGGTAGCAGCGATGGGGCCCAGGCCCATGACCTCGGGCTCAACGCCTGCCAGAGCACCGGCAACCCAGGTAGCCAGAGGCTTCACGCCCAGCTCCTTAGCCTTCTCCTCGCTCATAACAACCAGAGCAGCTGCGCCGTCGTTGATAGCAGAAGAGTTAGCAGCGGTGACGATGCCGTCTTTGGTGAAGGCGGGCTTCAGCTTTGCCAGCACTTCGGGTGCGCTCAGACGGGGGCCCTCATCGGTATCGAACACGGTGTCGCCCTTCTTGCCCTTGATGACAACAGGAACGATCTCGTCCTTGAAGGCGCCGTCCTTGATGGCCTTGTCAGCCTTCAGCTGGCTGTTGTATGCGAACTCGTCCAGCATCTCGCGGGTGATGGGGCTGTAGCCGTACTTCTTCTGGTAGGTCTCGTTGGTGCAGACGTTCTCAGCGGTCATGCCCATGTGCTTGTTGAAGCCGCAGGCATCCCACAGTGCGTCGTTGACCATGGTATCCACGATCTCGCTCTTGCCCATGGGTGCGCCCATGCGGTAGCCGTAGCGAGCCTTCTGCAGTGCAAAGGGAGCCATATCCATGTTCTCCATGCCGCCTGCAACCACGATGTCAGCATCGCCGGCCTCGATCATCTGAGCAGCCATGTTCACGCAGTTCAGACCGGAACCGCACACCACGTTGACGGTGACAGCGGGAGTCTCGATGGGCAGGCCAGCCTTCAGGGAAGCCTGACGAGCCACGTTCTGGCCCAGACCAGCCTGGATGACACAGCCCATGTAAACATGATCGACCTGCTCGGGTTTGACGTTTGCACGGTTCAGAGCTTCCTTGATGACAATGGAGCCCAGCTCAGCTGCGGGAACGTTGGCCAGGGTGCCGCCGAACTTGCCAATAGCGGTACGGCATGCAGATGCGATAACGATCTTTTTCATGTGAATAGCCTCCTGAATTGTATGTGTGTTACTTTTCGTAAGCCTTATTTATCAAAATGCCCTGCGGACATTTTTGCAAAAGGATCAGAGCTTTCCAGCCCGGCGCAGCTCGTCAAACTTTTCGTTGACGGCCTTTTCCACATTGGGCGTCACGAACTTGCTGATGTCGCTGTTGTAGCGGGCTGCCTCTTTCACGATGGTGGAAGAGAGGTAACTCCATTTGATGCTGGTGGCCAGGAACATGGTCTCAACACCGGGCATCAATGCATGGTTCGTCTGGGCCAGCTGAATCTCGTTTTCAAAATCCGTGACCGCCCGCAGCCCCCGCACCATGACGGATGCGTGCCGCTTTTTGGCGAAATCCACGGTCAGGCCGTCGAAGCTCTCAATGCTGACGTTCGGGATGCCCTTGCAGCATTCCTGCAACATGGCCACACGTTCCTCTACGGTGAAGAGTGGATGCTTTGCACTGTTGATCAGCACCGCAACGATCAGGTGATCGTTGATCTTGGCTGCGCGCTTGATGATGTCGAGATGTCCTTTGGTGACCGGATCGAACGAACCGGGATAAACTGCTGTTGCCATCGGCCAGTTTCCTCCTTGTGCGCTGTGAAAAGCGCGTTTTGGTTCTGCCATGATAGCACTTTCCAGTTTCATGTGCAAGCTGCAGAACGATTTATCGTTAAATTTTAAACAATCAACTCTACACTGCCTGCCAGCTGCTTGCTACGCTATTAGTAAATCACATCGTCAAAATTTTATCAAGTCCTTTTTTCATCTTTTTTGGCTTTAGCGCACCAAACAATCTTCGCAAAAAGCTAAGAATTTTAGCTATATTGCCAGATGACACATTTTTTCACTGGAAAGTATTGATTCTGCACATTGTTAATGTTATAACTAAGTTATGCGGAGCCGTCTGCTCTGCGCTGTATTTTTATAGTAGCAGGCAGATGTGGTAAAGCTGTGTACAAACGCTCCTTCCGGGCGGTTTGCAACACCAAAATTTACTCATGCAGAATTGTAGAAAGTTTACAATTCTTTTATGTATTTTAAGAGAGGATGGTTTATAATGGATTTTATGGAACTGTACGCTCAGAAACGCATGACTGCCGCACAGGCTGCTGCTCTGGTCAAAAGCGGCGACTGGGTGGATTACGGTTGGGCCGTGAACACCCCTGTGGCCGTGGATGCAGAGATTGCCAAGCGCCTGCCGGAGCTGGAAGGCGTCAACTTCCGGGGCGGCATCCTGATGTGGGTGCCGGAAATCTTCCAGATCGACGACCCTGCTGCCCACATGACCTGGAACAGCTGGCACATGGGCGGCATTGAGCGCAAGGCCA
>CABQHF010000296.1 GCA_902463905.1 uncultured Faecalibacterium sp.
GATGGCGAGTTCGCGGAGCGGGAGCCTGCCCTCACCGAGACCTACGGCAGCATCCTGAAGCCCATGGACGCCTTTGCGGGCTATGAGCCTGCCGGGGACGTGACCGAGGTGGACGACCTTTCTGCTCTGGCCTTTATCATGTTCACCTCCGGCACCACCGGCCGCAGCAAGGGCGTTATGCTGAGCCAGAAGAACCTGTTCAGCGCCATGCCGGCCTTCCTTGACCCGTTTGATGACGTGAAAAACTACACGGGCTGGAACACCGACGAGTTCTCGTCCCTGTCCGCCCTGCCCATGTTCCACATCTCCGCCATGACCAGCCTTGTTTCGTGGAGCATCACCGGCCACTCCATCAACCTGTGCAACAACCTGAAGTATTTCTACCGTGATCTGGGTGCCATGCACAGCGAGGTGATGGCGGTGGTGCCGGTGCTGCTGAAGAGCATCTACAGCGATGTGATGAAGGGCCGCCGTGACCGCCTGAACGGCCTGTGCGTGCTGACCTGCGGCGCTGCCATGTTCGACCCCAAGATGCTGAGCGATATGATGGAGAAGGGCTTCTTTGTGGCCCAGATGTACGGCCTGACCGAGACCTGCGGCGACGGTGCATGGAACTCCTCGCAGGAGGCAAAGTACCTGACCAGCGTGGGCCATGTGGACCTCAGCTGTGAATACAAGCTGGACGACGGCGAGCTGTGCATGCGGGGCGACCCCATCATGCTGGGCTACTACAAGGACCCGGAAGGCACTGCGGAAGTCATCGATGCAGACGGCTGGTTCCACACCGGCGACATTGCCCGGGTGGAAGAGGACGGCTACATGTACCTGACCGGCCGCAAGAAGAACGTGATCATTCTGGACAGCGGCGAGAATGTGAGCCCCGAGGAGCTGGAGAAGCTGCTGGTGCCCTGTGCGGACATTCAGGAGTGCATCGTGAAGGAAAAAGATAAGAAGATCTGCGCCCTCATCTACTGTGACCCTGCAAAGCAGGACGCAGTGAAGGAGTTCATCACCGGGGTCAACCGCGGCCTGCCGCTGTACAAGCGCATGGTGCCGGAGTTCAGCGCACAGCCGCTGCCCCGCAACGCGGCAGGCAAGCTGCTGCGCCAGTAAGGGCCGGCCGGAAAGAGGAAATGGTTATGAACGGGACAGAACCCCAAAACCTTTATGAGCTGGTCGCCCGGAACATGGAGCAGCGCTTTGCAGACCGTGCAGCCTTCCGCTGGTACGACGAAGCAGCGGACACCGTGTACTGCAAAACCTACCGTGAATGCGCACAGGATATCCGCCGGGCGGTAAGCTATTTTAAAAATACCATACCGGAACTGCGCGGCAAGCGCATCTGCCTGTGGAGCAATAACAGCTACGCATACGCCGTCAACTGCTATGGCATCATGCTGGCGGGCGGTGTCGTGGTGCCCCTGAACCAGCGCAAGAGCTGGGACGAGCTGAGCTATGAGCTGCAGCTGGTGGAGCCTGCCGCCATCCTGACCGATGGCGAGGACTACGGCTGCAATGCCGAAGTGCAGGCGGCTTATGGCAGCATCCTGCGGCCCATGGACGGCTTTGCTGCCTGTGAGCCCGGAGAGCTTGCCGATGACCGCGACCCCGAGGCGCTGATGGTGCTCATGTTCACCTCCGGCACCACCGGCCGCAGCAAGGGCGTCATGCTGTGCGAGCGCAATTTCTTTGCGGTCATGCACCATCATGTCAGCGTGGGACGTCATATCTGCGAGGCAAAGCAGGACCCGGACCTCATCGTGGACCACTTGACGGCGCTGCCCATGTTCCATCTGGGAGCCTTTGGTTGTCTGTTCAGCGGGCCATGGATGGGCTGGGCGCAGAATCTGGGCAGCCTGCGCTCTTTCTATAAGGATCTGCAGCGGATGCCAAGTCAGGATATGGCTGCGGTGCCGGTGCTGGTGGAAGCCATCCGTCACGACCTGATGAGCGGCAGGCGGGAAAAGCTGGGCCAGCTCTGGGCGCTGAACTGCATGTCTGCCATGTTCAACCCGCAGACGCTGCTGGACCTGACCCGCAATGGCATCCTCATTTCGCAGTTTTATGGCTGCACCGAGACCACCGGCGGCGGACTGATCAACTTTGCCACAGACTCGGAGCACATCGGTGCCGTGGGCAAGCCGGACGGCCACTGCGAGTTCAAGCTGGAGGACGGCGAGATCTGCCTGCGCGGCGGCGATGTGATGCTGGGCTACTACAAGGACCCGGAGAGCACCGCGGAGGTCATGGATGCCGAGGGCTGGTTCCACACCGGCGACCTTGCCCGGCAGGA
>CABQHF010000297.1 GCA_902463905.1 uncultured Faecalibacterium sp.
TGCTGGAAAAGAGCGGTGCCATGGAGCTGCCCAAGCACAGCACCCTGATGCACCCCAACGATTACACCACCCTGCAGGACCTGCACTGCGTGTACGAGGGGCGGCTGTCCGGCCTGCCGCAGCGCCAGAACATGGACTTTGGCGGGGACGAAACGGTGGTCAGTGTTTACCTTGGGCTGGCACTGGGCCTTGTGAAGGCAGGCGTGCGGCAGATTTTTTGAAAAAGTTGAAATTGGGTGTTGACAAAGGTCGTACTCTGTGATAAACTAGCCAAGTCGGGAGCGAAAGCCCGATGCAAAATGGACGTATGGCCCGTTGGTCAAGCGGTTAAGACAGAGGCCTCTCACGCCTTTAACATCGGTTCGATTCCGGTACGGGTCACCATTTTATAGTAGTAAAACGGTCATGTGCCGTTTTATATAGATGCCTCTTTAGCTCAGTCGGTTAGAGCACCTGACTGTTAATCAGGGTGTCGCCTGTTCGAGTCAGGCAAGAGGCGCCAGCAAAGCGATGGAAGTTTTCCATCGCTTTTTTCTTTTTCTGCCGCTTTTGTTGACAGGAAATGCGGGGCGGGATATACTAAAAACAAGTTTAATTATAAAAAACTGTTGGCCAGCGGCATCTGTTTGGATTCCGCCTGCGCCCTCTCAGTCATTGCTTCGCAATGCCAGCTCTCCCAAGGGGAGAGCCAAGCCGCGAAGAGGAGACGTTTGCCTTCTTGCCAAGGGCTCTCCCTTTGGGAGAGCTGGCGCGTCAGCGCCTGAGAGGGCGGGCTCCGCCGACAGAATAAAAGGAGAAAACCATGAAAAAAGTGATTCTGACGGGCGACCGCCCGACCGGACGTCTGCATGTGGGCCACTACGTCGGCTCCCTGAAGGAGCGCGTGCGCCTGCAGAACTCCGGCGAGTACGATGAGATCTATGTGATGATCGCCGACGCACAGGCCCTGACCGACAACGCCGACAACCCGGAGAAGGTGCGCCAGAACATCCTGCAGGTGGCACTGGACTACCTGGCCTGCGGCATCGACCCGGCCAAGACCCACATCTTTATCCAGTCCATGGTGCCGGAGCTGACGGAACTGAGCTTCTATTATATGAATCTGGTTACCGTGAGCCGCCTGCAGCGCAACCCCACCGTGAAGAGCGAGATCCAGATGCGCAACTTCGAGACCAGCATCCCGGTGGGCTTCTTCTGCTACCCCATCAGTCAGGCTGCGGACATCACCGCCTTCCACGCCACCACCGTGCCCGCCGGTGAGGACCAGAAGCCCATGATCGAGCAGTGCTGCGAGATCGTGCACAAGTTCAACTCCGTGTACGGCGACACGCTGGTGGAGCCGGAGATCGTTCTGCCCCAGAATGCTGCCTGCCTGCGCCTGCCCGGCATTGACGGCAAGGCCAAGATGAGCAAGAGCCTGGGCAACTGCATCTATCTGTCCGAGGAGCCGGAGGATATCAAGAAGAAGGTCATGTCCATGTACACCGACCCCAACCACCTGCGGGTGCAGGATCCCGGCAAGGTGGAGGGCAACCCGGTGTTCATCTATCTGGATGCCTTCTGCCGCCCGGAACACTTTGCCCAGTTCTGGCCGGAGTACCAGAACCTCGATGAGGTCAAGGCACACTACCAGCGCGGAGGTTTGGGCGATGTAAAGGTGAAGAAGTTCCTGAACAGCGTCATGCAGGCTGAACTGGAGCCCATCCGCACCCGCCGCAAGGAGTGGGAGCAGCGCCTGCCGGAAGTGGTGGAGATCCTGAAGGAGGGCAGCGCCTATGCCGAAAAGACCGCTGCCGCCACCCTGGCCGATGTGCGCAAGTCCATGCGCATCGACTACTTCGACAACGACAATCTGCTGAAATAAAACAAGGAAAGGGGCTGTTGCACGGTTTTGCTGTGTGACGGCCCCTTTTTGCAAAAAACGGAGAGGTTTTATTATGTATCAGGCATCCGATGCACGTTATTCCTCCATGCCGTACCATCGCTGCGGCAGGAGCGGGCTGCTGCTGCCCGCCGTTTCGCTGGGGTTCTGGCACAATTTTGGTGATACCGGCCGCTACGAGACCATGGAGCAGCTCTGCTTCACCGCATTTGACCACGGCATCACCCACTTTGATCTGGCCAACAACTATGGCCCGGAGCCGGGCAGCGCCGAGAAGAATCTGGGCCGCATCCTGCATGAGAATTTCATGCCCTACCGGGATGAGCTCATCATCAGCACCAAGGCGGGGTATACCATGTGGGACGGCCCCTACGGCGACTGGGGCAGCCGCAAGTATCTGCTGGC
>CABQHF010000298.1 GCA_902463905.1 uncultured Faecalibacterium sp.
ATGACACAGGAAGAGCTGGCTGAACTGATGAAGTCCTCCATGCTGTCCTCCACCTACGACGGCAATCTGCAGAACCTGGGCTACGCCGACCTCGATGATCCCGGCACCATCTCCATCTACCCCAAGGACTTTGACTGCAAGGCAAACATCGTGGATGCACTGGACGCCTACAACGCCTCCATGGAGGCCAACGGCGAGGATGACAAGGTGGTGCACTACACCGACGTGGTGGGCACCCTGATGACCTCGGTGACCAAGATCATCAACATGATCAGCAATATGCTGGTGGCCTTTGTGTCCATTTCTCTGGTGGTGTCCTCCATCATGATCGGCGTCATCACCTATATCAGCGTGCTGGAGCGCCGCAAGGAGATCGGCATCCTGCGTGCCATCGGTGCTTCCAAGCGCAATATCTCGGAAGTGTTCAACGCCGAGACCTTCATCATCGGCCTGTGCTCCGGCTGCATGGGCGTGGGCCTGAGCCTGATTTTGCTGATCCCCGGCAATATGCTCATCCACTCCATTGCCGACAGTGCCTCGGTCACTGCAGCTTTGCCGCTGCCGGCCGCTCTGGTGCTGATCGCACTGGCCACCCTGCTCACCATTCTTGGCGGCTTCATCCCCGCCAAGAGCGCCTCCAAGTGCGACCCCGTCAAGGCCCTGCGCTCGGAGTGATTCCCGGCAGACAAAACACAAGCGGACGGTTCCCCGATCGGGCAGCCGCCCGCTTTTTGCATTGCGGCGCATCTTGTGCTAAAATAAGAAAAAACACAAAGGAGCCTTTTTCCATGCCCAACATCATTGAGATCACTGACTTTTCCGCGCCGGAGCTGGACGTTTATGCCCGCCTGACCCAGGCCCAGCTGCGCAACCGGCTGGAGCCGGAAAAAGGCGTTTTTATTGCCGAGAGCCCCAAGGTGATCGCGCGGGCGCTGGATGCCGGCTACCAGCCGCTCTCCCTGCTGATGGAGCGCAAACAGATCACCGGCCCGGCTCAGGAGATCCTGACCCGGTGCGGAGAGGCCCCGGTGTATACGGCCGACCGCGAGATGCTGGCCCGCCTGACCGGCTATGAGCTGACCCGCGGCGTGCTGTGCGCCTTCCACCGCCCCGCGCCCCGCACCGTGGAACAGGTGTGCCGGGACGCCCGCCGGGTGGCCGTGCTGGAGGGCATCGTGGACTCCACCAACGTGGGTGCCATCTTCCGCAGCGCTGCCGCGCTGAACATGGACGCCGTGCTCATCACCCCTTCCTGCTGCGACCCGCTGTGCCGCCGCGCGGTGCGTGTGAGCATGGGCACCGTGTTCCAGGTGCCCTGGGCACAGGTCGGCACCACCCCCGCCGACTGGCCGGAGAACGGCATGGCGCAGCTGCACGCTCTGGGCTTCAAGACCGCCGCCATGGCTCTGAGCGACCGTTCCGTGAGCATTGATGACGCTGCCCTCGCCGCCGAGCCACGCCTTGCCATCGTTCTGGGCACCGAGGGCGACGGCCTGGCCCACAGCACCATTGCCGCCTGCGACTATACCGTGAAGATCCCCATGTCCCACGGGGTAGACTCACTGAACGTAGCCGCCGCCAGCGCAGTGGCCTTCTGGCAGCTGGGCCGCGCCTAAGCACCGTGAGCGGCATAATCTGCTTGACAAATCCCTCGATTCGAGTTACACTTACAGGGTCATCTGGTATGGGCCTGTAGCTCAGTTGGGAGAGCGTTCGGTTCGCATCCGAGAGGTCAAGGGTTCGAATCCCTCCAGGTCCATAAAAAGAAAACTCCGTGTCCTTCGACACGGAGTTTTGCTTTTATATCAGGGCCGGAGGGATTCGAACAGTACGGCACTGCCGCAGGCAGGGCAATCAACAGCCCGGTGGGCTGTTGATTAGTGCGCGGGTCCCATCCGACAGGAATGTCTAACAGGGAAGATGCTGCCCCGTGTCCTCCGACACGGAGTTTTCTTTTTATATCAGGGCCGGAGGAATTCGAACAGGGCGGCCAGCGTCAGCTGGTAAGCAATCAGCCCGGTGGGCTGTTGCTTAGCCCGCGGGTCCCATCCGATAGGAATGTCTAACAGGGAAGATGCTGCCCCGTGTCCTTCGACACGGAGTTTTCTTTTTATTTGAGCATTTTCCACACTTTTTGCAGGGATTTTTCTGCTGTTATTCTTTCAAAGTCCCACCAATGGGACTGCATCCGTGCTAAAATGAGAGCATGAAAAGATCACACCTGTTTTGCGGAGACTAACTATTAAAAGTCAAGCCCCAAAATGAAAAAATCCGTCAACGATTCG
>CABQHF010000299.1 GCA_902463905.1 uncultured Faecalibacterium sp.
GACCACGTTGTCGATGGGGCTGATATGAATTGCCTGCGGCATAGTTGTTCTCCTTATTGACGATCAAAGCACAAAAGGGCTGCTGCCCAAAGCAGCAGCCCTTTGTTGCGCGGGTAGATTTATTGCGTCTGATTACAGGCAGCTCTTGTAAGCAGCCTCGGCGCCCTGGGTGCGGATCATCTCCAGGTCGGCCAGGACAGCGGCTTCCAGACCATCGATCTTGGTCAGATCCTGATCCCACATCTGGGTGTTGCTCAGCACGGCGTGCACCAGCTGTGCAGCGGTGTCGTCCTTGTGTGCATAGTAGAAGTCCAGAGCCCATGCGTCATCCTGGATCTTGTAGGTGTTGCCGGCGGGGCGCTTGCAGATCAGGCCGTCAGCAGTGCGCTCCTGGATATCATTGGAGTAGAAGGCGATGTAAGCAGCCAGGCTCATGGTCAGGCACTTAGGCAGCTGCTTCTGCTCCTCGATGTAAGCCAGGAAGGAAGGCATGTTGCGGGCCTTCCACTTGGAGGTGGAGTTCAGGGAGATGCTCATCAGCTCGTGGTTGACGAAGGGGTTGTTGAAGCGGTCCTCAACAGCGGAAGCAAACTCTTCCAGATCCTTCTTGTCCAGCGGCAGGGTGGGGATGATCTCCTCGTGCAGCATCTTGTTCATGAAGCCGCGGATGGTGTCGTTGTGCATGCAGTCACGCACGATGTCGAAGCCGGCCAGATATGCGCCCAGAACGAAGCCGGTGTGTGCACCGTTCAGGATGCGGACCTTGCGCTTCTTGTAGGGGGTAACGTCGGGCACGACCACGACGTTCACGCCGGCCTTCTTGAACGGCAGCTTGTCCTCCAGGCCTGCGGGGCCCTCGATGACCCACACGCCAAAGACTTCGCCCACGTCCAGAACGGTGTCGTGGTAGCCGTTGGCCTCTTCCATAGCAGCCAGTTCCTTCGGGTCACGGATGCGGCCCGGAACGATGCGGTCCACCAGGGTGGAGCAGAAGGTGTTGGCGTTGTTCATCCAGTCGATGAACTCAGCTTCCAGGTTCCAGTCCTTGGCGTAGTTGTTGCAGCACTTCTTCAGTTCCTTGCCGTTGTTGTCGATCAGCTCGCAGCTCAGGATGACCAGGCCCTTGTCGGCAGCGCCGTTGAAAGCCTTGTAGCGCTCAAACAGCACACGGGTCAGCTTTGCAGGGAAACTGTTGGGGGGCACCTGGTCGAACTGGCTGTCGCCCTGGGTGTAAGCGATGCCGGCTTCGGTAGTGTTGGATACAACAGTCTCCAGATCCTCAGAGCGGGCCAGTGCCAGCACCTCGTCCCATTTGTTACCCACGTAGGGGCACACACAGTCAGACACGCAGGAGATCACGCGCTTTGCATCGACCTTCTGGCCCTTCTCGCTGCCGCGCAGGTACAGGGTGTACAGGCCCTCCTGCTCGTTGATCCAGTCGGCCATCTGGGGGAAGTTGCCGATGGGCTGCACCAGCTTGACCTTGCCGTTGTAGCCAGCCTTCTCGTTTGCGATATCGTAGAAGTAATCCACGAAAGCACGCAGGAAGTTACCCTCACCAAACTGCATGACCTTGACAGGTGCATCCTTGAGGACGTAGCCGTTGTAGCCAGTCTCAGCCAGAACCTTGTAGTTCAAAGTTTCCATCTCTGTGTTCTCCTTTTTGCATCGTTGCTTTGCTTATCACGCAGGGGCCCACATGCCCCTGTCTTATATCTCTATTTTATGCTGTTGTATACAAATAAGTCAAGTGGTTTGTGCATCTTTTTTAGACCAAAAAGGGCGGTTTTGCGTATTTCCAGCGGAATACACAAATCCAAGATAATATTTTTGGCAGTTTTTCGGTTGTATACATCCCCGTTTTTCGGTATACTAAGGGTAAGGCAGTCTGCCCCGGCTGGGCAGACGCACCGATGCATCTCTTTTCGTTTATTATTTCACAAAAGTTCGTCATCCACCCATTCAAAAAAGGAGTTAAAGACCCATGAAAGCATTTATGGACAAGGACTTCATGCTCCAGTCTGCTACCGCGCAGCACCTGTACCACGATTACGCAGCGGATATGCCCATCTGCGACTATCACTGCCACATCCCTCCCCGTGAGATCTACGAGAACCGCCGTTTCGACAACATCGCTCAGGTGTGGCTGGGCGGCCGCAACCCGGACGGCAGCTACTTCGGCGACCACTACAAGTGGCGCGTGATGCGTTCCAACGGCGTGCCCGAGGAGTACATCACCGGCGACAAGCCCGACCGCGAGCGTTTCCAGAAGTTTGCCGAGG
>CABQHF010000300.1 GCA_902463905.1 uncultured Faecalibacterium sp.
ATATCTACCTCCAGTATCTCCGAGGCGTGCGGCGGCAGCTGTACACCGAGTTTGGCTGGTATTCCTGCCATCTTCTGCGCTACAACGGCGTGCTGTTCGCCATTTTGTCGGACAGCCTTGCCGGGCGTGCGGCCACCTGCCAGCGGCGGCGGATGCCGGGCACGTTGTGCTGGCGCACCATGATGTGTCAGACCCAGGGCATCCGGCAGGCGGCTCAGGTGGAAGTGCTGCTGGGCTGGCACATGCTGCAGGATCGCAAACCCGGCGAGCTGCGGCCTGTCAAGCGGCTGCGCCGTGCGCTGGACGGCCTGCTGCTGCGCCGCGCCTACGAGCGCGTCGTGGCCCAGAACCCGGCGCTGGAGCGGCTGTTCTGCCAGGAGCGGGAACAGGCCGTGGTGCAGATGAACCTGAGCGCCAGGAACTACAGCCTTGCCGCAGAGCCGATGAGCAACATCTACGGTGCGCTGTACTCCACCCTTGCCACCGACGACCCCAACCAGCGCAAGAGTATGCGGTACATCGGCAGCAGCATCGGGCGCATCTTCTACCTGATGGATAAAGCCGAGCGCTTTGAGGCCGACAAGCGCACCGGCCGCTACAACGTGTTCGTGGTGAACGACCTGACGGGGCAGGCCGCCGCCGTGGAGAACGCCCGCCGGCAGGCGCTGGCCGCCGCCAACGACCTGATGCGGGTGTACAGCATGCTGGATGTCAAACTCAACCGCAGCCTGCTGGATAATATCATGCTGCTGGGCCTGCACCACGCGGTGGAACCGCTGGAAGCAGCCGCAGAACAGGAAACTTTGGAGATCCCATGAAAAAACAGAACCGGAAAAGCTGGGCCATGGCCTACTGCGGCATGGCGGCGGCCCTGTGCGTCGCGCTGATGCTGCTGGGGGCCGTGATCCCCATTGCAATGTTCATCGCGCCTGCGCTGGCAGGGTTCCTGATCGCGACAGTCTGTGTGGAGTGCGGGCGCACCATGGCCCTCACGGCCTACGCAGCGGTCAGCCTGCTGGCGCTTTTGTTTGTGCCGGATAAGGAAGTGGCGCTGATCTTCGTGTTCCTGCTGGGGTATTACCCGCTGGCAAAGCCCCGGTTCGACCGTATCCGCCCGGCACTGCTGCGGTGGGTGTGCAAGCTGCTGCTGTGCAACGGCACGGTGCTGGCCATGTACGGCCTGCTGCTGGTGCTCATCCCGGCGGGCAGCGTCTCCCAGGAACTGCGCACTACGGCGCTGGCGGTCACGCTGGCAACGCTGGCCATGGGCAACGTGGCCTTCCTGCTCTACGACCGGGCACTGCACAATATGCTCATGCTCTACCGGCTGGTGTGGCAGCCCAAACTGCACCGGATGCTGGGGATGCACTGAGCATTTTTGTCGCAGAGCAGTTGTATAAAACTGGAAAATGTGTTATACTATGCCACTGGCAGGGCAAATGCCCCGCAGAAAGAGGGAATGCAGCACTCAGGTTAACGCAAAGCGCCGGGCCACGCGGGTGACAGCCGCGAGGGTGACGAGGAGAGAGATCATCGAAAGATTCGGCGGATGTTTCTCCGGCTGAGGGCTAGACCAGCCGCAGAGAAGGGCAAAAAACGGCAGCGATACCGCAACAGATCCCTTCAAAGAAAGCCATACAAGAACATAAACTGATAGGGAAGCTGACGCCCCGGCTGCGCTTATTCTGCGCGGGGGACGCCGGCATGGAGGTGTTTTGTATGTGTGGCATCGTTGGTTATGTCGGCAGGCGCAGCGCACAGGATGTGCTGCTGGACGGACTGGAAAAACTGGAGTACCGCGGGTACGATTCGGCGGGCGTTGCGCTGGCGCTGGACGGCGGCATCCGGGTGGTAAAGAGCAAGGGGCGGCTGACCCAGCTGCGCCGGAAACTGGCCGCGCAGGCGCTGGCACAGAGCTTCTGCGGCATCGGCCATACCCGGTGGGCCACCCACGGCGAGCCCAGCGACGTGAACAGCCACCCGCATTCCACCCCGCGGGTGAGCATCGTGCACAACGGTATCATTGAAAATTACGGCATCCTCAAGGAACGGCTCATCGCCAGGGGTTACACCTTTGAGAGCGAGACCGACACCGAGGTGCTGGTGAAGCTCATCGACAGCTGCTATGCAGGCGACCCGCTGCGGGCGCTGCAGGAGGCGCTGGCCAAGGTGCGGGGCAGCTATGCGCTGGCCGTGCTGTTCCGGGATCACCCGGACACCATCTTTGCGGTCAAGCGGGAAAGCCCGCTCATCGTGGGCTGGGG
>CABQHF010000301.1 GCA_902463905.1 uncultured Faecalibacterium sp.
CTATGTGGTGCTCAAGCCGGGTGCCACCCGCACCCTGACGGCCAAGGCCACCCCGTCCTCGGCCTCCCAGAGCTTCACCTATAAGTCCGGCAACAGCAGCGTGGCCACGGTCAGCCCCAGCGGCGTCATCACCGCCGTGGGCACCGGCTCCACCTCCATCACCGTTTCCAACGGCAAGGCCACGGCGCTGGTCACCGTCATCGTGAACCGCTCCGCCTCCGCTTCCTCGGACAGCACCAGCGGCACCGACGGCGACAACAGCGGCGGCGACAGCAGCGCCACGCTGGATCCCACCGTGCAGGCCATTCAGGACAGCAGCGACAACGAGGTGGTCTTTGCGCAGTCGGAGATCCCGGTGATCACCGGTGACATCCTCAACTCCCTGCGCACCACCGGCAAGACCCTGTGCGTGGTGGGCGACGGCTACACCATGCAGGTGTCCGGCAAGGATGTGCGCAACACCACCAGCGAGCTGAGCACCTCTCTGGATCTGCAGGAGGTGGACGAGGGGTTGGAGTTCATCGTGAACGACGGCAACCCTGTCCCCTGCTCCGCCCGCATCGAGCTGGACAAGAGCGATTACTCCCGCCTGTACCTCTACAATGAGACCACCGGCAAGTGGCAGTACCTGAACAGCTACAAGGACGGCGTAATCACCCTGGACACTGCCGGCCGCTACCTGCTGACCAACGAGAACCTCCGGTTCTCCAACATCAACTGGACCTTCTTCATCGCCGGCGGCGTGGTGCTGGTGGTGATTGCGGTGGCCTACATCGCGTTCAAGAAGCGCTACTGGTTCTGGTAAACCGCAAAACCTCCGGCATCCCCCTTCGGGAGCCTGAAAGATAGCAGCGAGGCCCCTCTGAAACGCTCAGAGGGGCCTCGCTGTTTGTGTTTATTCTGTTTTGTCGGCCCTCACTCCACCGTCACGCTCTTGGCGAGGTTGCGGGGTTTATCCACATCACAGCCGCGCAGAACGGCCATATAGTAGGCGAAGAGCTGCAGCGGCACGATCAGCTGCAGCGGCATCAGGATGCCCTCATATTCGTCCAGCCGCACCACGGCATCCGCCACGCCCTCCGGCACCACGGCGTCCTTTGTGGTGAAGAGCAGCACCCGCGCCCCACGGCTGCGGGTCTCCTTGGCGTTGGAGAGGGTCTTTTCATACACCTGCTTCTGGGTGGCCAGCGCGATCACCGGCACGCCGTCGGTGATGAGGCTGATGGTGCCGTGCTTCAGCTCCCCGGCTGCGTAGGCGTCCGAGTGCACATAGCTGATCTCCTTCAGTTTCAGGCTGCCCTCCAGCGAGAGGGCGTAATCGAACCCGCGCCCGATGAAAAAGCAGCTCTGGGTGTTCACATAGCGGCTGGCAAGGTACTTGATCTGCTCGCAGTCCGCCAGACGCGCCCGGACGACCTCCGGCGCACGCAGCAGCTGGGCCGTATAGTAACGGGTCTTTTCCGCGCTCAGGCGGCCCCGGGCGTAGGCCAGACGCAGCGCGAACAGGTACAACACGCACAGCTGCACCATATAGGCCTTGGTGGAGGCCACGGCGATCTCCGGCCCGGCGTAGGTGTACAGCACATAGTCCGCCGCACGGGCGATGGAGCTGCCCACCACGTTCACGATGGCCAGCACCGGCACGCCCCGGCTCTTTGCCAGTTTGAGGGCGGCCAGGGTGTCGCTGGTCTCGCCGGACTGGCTGATGATGATGACCAGATCATTCTGGTTCAGGATGGGGTCGCGGTAGCGGAACTCGCTGGCAATGTCCACCTCGGCGGGCACCCGCGCCAGCGTCTCGATGGCCGATTTGCCCACCATACCGGCGTGCATGGCCGTGCCGCAGCCTACCAGATGCACCGTGCCGATGCCGCGCAGCACCTCGTCTGTAAGCTGTGGGATGCGCAGGTCCGGCATACCGTCCTCCACCCGGGTGCTGACGGTGGCCGTGATGGCCGTCGGCTGTTCGTTGATCTCCTTGAGCATGAAGTGGGGGTAGCCGCCCTTCTCGGCGGCTTCCATGTCCCAGTCCGCCGTCAGCACCGGGCGCTGCACCGGCTCCATGAACTCGTTGTAAAAGCGGATGCCCCCGGCGGTGCACACCGCAAAGTCGCCCTCTTCCAGCACACTGTAGCGGCGGGTATACTTGAGCAGGGCCGGGATATCCGAGGCCACAAAGTTCTCGCCCTCACCCCAGCCCACGATGAGCGGGCTTTCCCGCTTGACCGCAAAGATGGTGTCCGGGT
>CABQHF010000302.1 GCA_902463905.1 uncultured Faecalibacterium sp.
CTGCGGCCAGACGAAAACAGATGAACAGACGCCGCCGGCGGCTGACCAGAGCACGACGACCGACGATTATCTGACCACCATCAGCGGCACGTATGTGGAGCTGTTCCCGGAGCTGTCAAAATCCGAGTATCGGAATATCTGGATCGATGCCACCACGCCGCTGGCAGGCGCGGAGAACGCGGAGACTGCCACGGATATGCTGCTGGGAATGTGCATGGCGGAGCCTTACGGCCCGGAGGCGGCGGAAAAATACGCGGCAGACCCGGACAGCATGGCGTTTAACTGCTATTTTCTGGGCGGCGTGGACAAATTCGTGATGGACGGTCACACGATCACCGGTCTGGACGCGCAGGGACAGGAGGTTTTCTCCCACACCTACAAGCTGCTGGACGAGGAAAACGAAAACGGCTTTATCTTCTATCAGAGCGAGGATGAAGATTCCGGCGAGTTTACCTATTTTGCGTTCTCGCCCGACACCATGGAAACCACCTATCATCTGGAATTCCGTTATGCAGAGGATCTAAGTGATCTGCAAAGCTGGTTCGAGGGCAATTACGCCTACTGGAACGCAGCAGCCATCGCGGAGAACTATGATCAGGCGACCATGGAAAATGTCATTGAGCTGTTCGCCACAGAAAATCTGTCGAATGCAGAATAATTGCTCTTTGCGCACCCGTTTGGATCAAGCGGGTGCGCATACCGTTTTTCAAATGAGGATGTGATTTAATTGAAAAAACAGTCTGATCTTTCCCGGCTGATGGGTTACGCCGGGAACCACCGATATTTCACCTACGCTTCGTGGGTGCTGTCTGCGGTCAGTGCGCTGGTGGCGCTGGTGCCTTTTGTGTACATCTGGAAGATCCTGCGGGATGTGCTGAACGCAGCGCCAAATTATGCACAGGCGGTGAACATCCCGCATTACGGCTGGATGGCAGTGTTATTCGCAGTGCTTTCTTACCTTATCTACATTGCGGCGCTGATGTGCTCCCACCTGTCGGCGTTCCGGGTGGCGACGAATCTGCGGCTGGCGGTATCAGAGCATCTGGCAGTGCTTCCGCTGGGCTTTGCCGAGAACTTCGGCAGCGGTAAGCTGCGCAAGATCATCCACGAGAGCACCGGAGCCGCCGAGACCTATCTTGCCCACCAGCTGCCCGACCAGTACAACGCCATCGCCACCCCGGTGGGGCTGCTGGTGCTGCTGTTGGCGTTCGACTGGCGATTAGGGCTGCTGAGCCTTGCGCCGGTGGTGCTGGCTTTTCTCATTATGACGACCATGACTGGCAAGCGGATGGCTGAAAAAATGCGGCAGTACGGCAACGCCTTGGAGGCTATGTCCAATGAGGCCGTGGAGTACGTCCGGGGCATCCCGGTGGTCAAGACCTTCGGGCAATCGGTATTTTCCTTCAAAAAGTTCAAGACCACCATTGATGAGTATGAAAAGTGGGTCATTTCCTACACCAAAGACCTGCGCCTGCCCATGATGTTCTACACCGCCGCCGTCAACGGCGTGTTCGCCTTTCTGATCGCGGGCGGGCTGCTGTTCACGACACACGGCGTGACCCCGGAATTTCTGCTGAACCTGCTGTTCTATATCATCATCACGCCGGTGATCTCCCTGACGCTGACGAAGATCATGTACATGAGCGAAAACAAGATGGTGGTGGCCGATGCCCTGCAGCGGATCGATTCCGTGCTGGATGCAGCGCCTGTGCCGGTGAGCAGCAAGCCCCAGCACCCGCAGGACGGCTCCGTGACGCTGCGGGATGTGCATTTCAGCTATGACGGCAAGACGGATGTTATCAGGGGCGTTTCCATGGACATCCAGCCGGGACAGACTGTGGCTTTTGTAGGTCCCTCCGGCGGCGGAAAATCCACGCTGGCAAACCTTGTCTGCCGGTTCTTTGATGTGCAGAGCGGCAGCGTCCGGGTGGGCGGAGCGGATGTGCGGGATATCCCCAAGGAAGAGCTGATGGATACCATCTCCTTTGTGTTCCAGAACAGCCGCCTGCTCAAGGGCAGCATTCTGGATAACGTCCGTCTGGGCAGACCGCAGGCCACCGAAGCCGAGGTGCTGGCGGCGCTCAAGGCCGCCCAGTGCATGGATATTATAGAAAAGTTCCCGGCGGGCATCCATACCGTCATTGGCACCAAGGGCGTGTATCTTTCCGGCGGCGAGCAGCAGCGCATCGCCATTGCCCGTGCTATGCTGAAAAATGCGCCCATCCTGATTCTGGA
>CABQHF010000303.1 GCA_902463905.1 uncultured Faecalibacterium sp.
AGCTTCACGGCCTCGGCACGGGGCAGGATGAAGGGCTTGATGGGCAGGTTCTCCTTGACGATCTTGCGCATCTCTTTTTCGATGTTGGCCAGATCCTCGTCGCTCAGCTTCTGGTCGCCCAGATCGACGTCGTAGTAGAAGCCGTTCTCGGTGGCAGGGCCGAAGGCAAAGTCAGCCTGCGGGTACAGGCGCTTGATGGCCTGTGCCATGATGTGGGCTGCGGTATGGCGGATGACGTGCAGTTCCTGGTCCTGCGGGCACTCGTCCACATGGCCGTCCTTATAGATGATCTTCATGGTTGCATTCTCCTTTGACTGATAAAACAGATAACAAAAAAGCGCTTCATCCCGCACATTCCAACGGGATGAAGCGCCTGAAAGTTCCAGAGCGTTCCACGGTTCCACCCGAATTGCACGCCAAGGCGTGCCACTCGCTGTGCTGTAACGGGCGCACCCGGCAGAGGTTCGCCTCTGCACTCTGCGGTGGTAGAAGCTCCGGGTGCGCTGGGCCGCTTGCAGCACACTCTGAACAGAGCGGCGGCCTTCTCTGCAACGCAGGGGTCGGGACTTCGGTTTGTCCGCATCATCGTTTTCAACAGGATGAAACTATGCTGATTGTAGCACGACGTTCGGGAAAAATCAAGGGCTGGAAGATCATTCTTCCTCTTTTTTCACTCGTACACGCCACTTATGGGACATATACTCCGCGCGCAGCTTGTTGGTGACGAAGGTCTGGCTGCTGTAAAGGCCGTGGTGGCCGGAGAGCATGTAGCAGATGCCGCAGCCCAGCGCGATGAGCTCCAGCCCGGCCCCGCCGAACAGCTCAAAGCCCAGCAGGATGGAGGGGATGAGGGCGTTGGTGGCACCGCAGAAGACGGACACGAGGCCCACGGCGGCCGCGAACCCGGCGGGCAGGCCCAGCAGCGGGCCGAATGCGCAGCCGAAGGTGGCACCCACAAAGAAGCTGGGCACGACTTCGCCGCCCTTGAACCCGCAGGAGAGGGTCAGCGCGGTGAGGAAGATCTTGCACAGAAAATCCCAGGGCAGGGCCTGGCCCTGCTCCACAGCAGCGGTGATGACGTTCATGCCAGCGCCGTTGTAGCGCCCCACGCCGAAGAGATACGAGAAGCCGATGACCAGCACACTGCCGGCCAGGACCCGCACCCAGGGGTTCGGGATGCGCTTGGGCACGGTGTGCTCCATGAAGTGGAGCGTGCCGCAGAAGAGCCGGGAGACGGCCGCGCAGGCCACGCCCAGCAGGATGATGAGGAAAGAGTTCCAGACCGTCAGTTCCGGTGCGGTGAGCGCAAAGCGGGTGGGCGCGATGCCGAAGGTCAGCGAGCAGCCGTAGGCGATGAGGGCCGAGGTGAAGGCCGGGACAAAAGCCGAGGTGAAGGTCAGGCCCACATCCTCGATGGTCATGGCAAAGAGGGCCGCGGCCAGCGGGGTGCCGAACAGGGCCGAGAAGAACGCGGCCATGCCGCTGATGGTGGCGGTGCGGCGGTCGTAGTCTTTGAGGTGCAGCAGGGTGCCGAGGTTCCAGCCGATGCTGCCGCCCATCTGCAGCGCGGCACCCTCGCGGCCGGCCGAGCCGCCGCACAGATGGGTGAGCACGGTGCCCAGAAAGATGGCCGGGACCAGCAGGATGCTGACCGGTTCGCCGCTCTGCACGGCGCGGATGACATTGTTGGTGCCCACGCCCTCGCACTTCGTTATCTTGTACAGTGCGGTGATGAGCAGGCCCGCTGCGGGCAGCAGGAAGAGCAGCCAGGGCTGTGCGGCCCGCAGCTCGGTGACGCGCTCGACGGAAAGGTGGAACAGGGTGCCCACCAGCCCGCAGACCAGGCCCGTGGGGACCGCCAGAAAAAACCATTGCAGCGCCACCCGGAGGGCAGCTTTGGCTTCGCGTTGGAACGTATCAAAATGGTTCATAGAAGAAAACTCCTGTATCGTTGACGTCCGGTCCATGATGTGTTTTGAGACCGCTCCAACATAACACAGCGGGGCGGGGTTGTCAACCCAAAAAGCGGCGCAGACGAAAACGGTCCCCGGCTCCCTTGTGCGGAAGGAACCGGGGATCGTTTTTGCTGTTTGGATCAGAAAAAAGGAAAAGGAGAAAAAGGAGAACAATTATCTATCACACGCTTTCAAAAAGCGGGGACAGCGGAGAAAAGAGACCGTGGAACTT
>CABQHF010000304.1 GCA_902463905.1 uncultured Faecalibacterium sp.
GACGGCAGGCGGCAATGGCCGTCTCCTTATCCTTGGCCGTGATGAGGAAGCGGCTTGCGTGGCAGAAGCTGATGCCGGGGATGCCGCTCTTCTGCTCGATGACCTCCTGCGGCTGGCCGGCCCAGCTCTGGGGGAAGGGCAGCTTGGAGCGCTTGGTCTTGTGGTCGGTGACGCACTGGGCGCTCCACCCGCCGCGCTGGCTGGGGTACACCACAAACAGGGCATCGGTCTTGTACAGGCCGTTTTTCCACGGCAGATAGCAGGGTAGCACCACGATGCCGTCGCGGGAGTTCCGGTAGGCCTGCTGCACCTTTTCGTCGGCACGGTTCACAGCGTTGGCGGCGTCGATCTGGTGCTGCAGGATCTGTTTGGCCACCGCCACTGCCTGGAAGAAGCAGGCGTCCTGGTCCTCCTTGGAGTCCCACACGGGGTTGAAGAAGCCGATGGCGTCACACAGGCTGTTCTGCTCGCCGGTGTTGTCGTTCAGGTCCAGCGGCTGGATGAAGTTCTCGTCGATGAGCCGGGCCTGCCGCTCACCCACGAGGCCGGGGCCCAGCACCCGCCACAGCAGGCCAAAGGCCGCGTAGGGCACGCCGTTGGCGCGGTACTCCCGCGGCTCCTGATGGTGGTCGAACATGCCAAAGCCGATGTCGTACACGATGCCGTCAAAGTCATCGGGCACGGTAAAGCCGCGGGTGATCCTGATGTCCGGCCGCAGGATCTGCAGCAGCGCTGTGGCAAACACATCGTCGGCGTGGAACTTGCCGGCATGGGTAAAGCCGTTTGCAGGAATTTTCATAGATGATACCTCATTTTTTGTTTTTTTCCGGTCCAGTATACCACACTTTGGCGCAGGGGACAACAAAGCCCGCCGCCGGAGTTCCCCCGGAGGCGGGCTGCTTTTTGTCGTTTATGCGGGAATTACTTGCGTGCCTTGCGGGCGGGCTTGGCGGCGGTGGGCTTTGCGGCAGGAGCAGCCGGGGCGGCGTCGGGCTCCCCCAGGGCCAGCACCTGTGCCAGCTCGGCCTGTGCGGCGGCGTTGGTGTCGTCGGTCACGGCCAGCACGTCCGAGTAGAACTGCTCCATACCCTCGCGGGTGGAGAAGTTCGCCACATACATCTGGTTGCCCATGGCACCGGACAGTGCGTCGGGGATGCGGTCCACCATGCGCATGTTGTCCTGATACTTCTGCATGATCTGCTCGTGGCTGTACACAAAGTGTTTGCCGTCGCGGCGGCCGGCAAAGGCACAGTAGAAGTGCTCGCCCACCGGCATATCGGTACCGCCAAAGGCGATCATATCGGCCCAGATCTTGTACACGTTGGTGGAGCGGGCAAAGTTGATCATATCCGGGGTAAAGCCGCCGCAGGGGCGCATGTTGACTTCCAGTGCCACGATCTGGCCCTTTTTGCCCATGCTGGCCTGATCCTCGGTCATGCGGAAGAACTCAAAGTGGACAAAGCGGCTCTTGACCCCAAAGCTCTTGACGGCGGCACGGCCGGCGGCGCGGGTGTCCTCCGGCAGATCCTTGATGATGTAGTAGATGGAGTTGTCGTCGTTGTTCACGATGTCCATGATGGACATGGGGCTGACGTTGCCCGCCTCAAAGATGGGGTTGCCGCTGCCGTCGATGATGGCGTCGTAGCTGTTCACCTCGGCGCGCACGAACTCCTCCATGATGTAGGCAACATCCGGGTGCTCCTTGGCCTTGTAGGCCAGGAAGGCTTCCAGCTCGGCGTCGCTGGCCAGCCTGTGGGTATCGGAAGCGCCCACACCGTTGTCCGGCTTGACCACCACCGGGTAGCCCACTTCCTCCACGAACTTCTTGCAGCCTGCCAGGTCGTCCACCATGTGATAGCGGGCGGTGGCGATGCCGGCCTTCTGGTAATACTCCTTCATCTTGCTCTTGTACTTGATGCGGGGCATATCCGAGGTCTGGAAGCCGGAAGTGATGTGGAAGTCGGTGCGCAGGGCGGCGTCGCGCTCCAGCCAGTATTCATTGTTGGACTCCAGCCAGTCGATGCGGCCATGCTTGAAGGTGAGGAAGGCCACGGCGCGGTAGACCTCATCGTAGTTTTCCAGACTGTTCACCTTGTAGTATTCGTTCAGGCTGTCCTTCAGCTCCGGCTTCAGCTCATCATAGGGCTGGTCGCCGATGCCCAGCACGTTCATGCC
>CABQHF010000305.1 GCA_902463905.1 uncultured Faecalibacterium sp.
TCTCCTCCGGGCCCATGAAGATGCGGTGGCCGTCCAGATGAGAGGCAAAGGTCACACCCTCTTCGGTGATCTTGCGCAGCTTTGCCAGGCTGAACACCTGGAATCCGCCGCTGTCGGTCAGGATGGGGCCATTCCAGCGGGTGAATTTGTGCAGGCCGCCCATGTCAGCCACCAGCTTATCACCGGGGCGCAGGTGCAGATGGTAAGTGTTGCATAGCATCACCTGTGCGCCGATGTCCTTAAGATCCTGTGCCGACAGGCCGCCCTTGATAGCGCCTGCCGTAGCAACGTTCTGGAATGCGGGCGTCTGCACCGTGCCGTGCACGGTCTTGAACTCGCCCCGCCGGGCATCATGTTCCTGCTTGAGGAGCTTGTAAGTGGTCAATGAAGGCATCGTCGTGTTTCCTTTCTGCGCACGGAAAACAGCCGTGCGATCCTGCCGCAGAAACCTGCGGTATTCAGAACAATATTTTCGTCAGTCGGGATGGTCTTCTTTTACAGAATGAGCATCGCATCGCCAAAACTGAAGAAGCGGTATTTCTCTTCCACGGCCACCTTATAGGCGTGCATGGTCTTGTCGTAGCCGTACAGTGCGGCAATGAGCATGATTAGGGTGCTTTCCGGCAGGTGGAAGTTGGTGACCAGGCCGTCGATGCAGTTGAACTTGACGCCCGGGTACAGGAAGATGGAGGTGTTGCCGCTGCAGGCGCGGATCTCGCCGTACTTGGCCGCTACAGCCTCCAGTGTGCGGCAGCTGGTGGTGCCCACTGCAATCACGCGGTGGCCGGCAGCCTTGGTGTCACGAATGCGCTGGGCGGTCTCCTCGCTGACGGAATACCACTCGCTGTGCATCTTGTGGTCAGTGATCTCGTCCTCCTGCACGGGGCGGAAGGTACCCAGACCAACATGCAGCGTCACTTCGGCAATGCCGACACCCTTGGCGCGGATGGTGTCCATCAGCTCCTGGGTGAAGTGCAGGCCGGCCGTGGGAGCGGCAGCGCTGCCCAGTTCCTTGGCGTACACGGTCTGGTACTGGCTCTGATCCTCCAGCTGCTTGGTGATGTAGGGCGGCAGCGGCATCTTGCCGAACTCATCCAGCTTTTCATAAAGGGTCTTGGTGTCATAATAGAATGTAACGTACTTGTTGCCATCCTCCAGCGTCTCATCCACCACAGCGGTCAGGCTGCCGTCGCCGAAGCTGACCTTGGTGCCGGCCTGCATCCGCTTGCCGGGTTTTGCCAGGCATTCCCACTGGTCGCCCTTGACCTGACGCAGCAGCAGCAGTTCGCAGACCGCGCCGGTGGGCTGCTTGACACCCACGATCCGGGCGGGCAGCACCTTGGAGTTGTTCACCACCAGCAGATCGCCCGGCTCCAGAAAGTCCGGCAGGTCGCGGAAAATCTTGTGCTGGATGCTGTCATCTTTCTGGCTCAGGACCATCAGGCGCGCAGAGTCGCGGGGGCTCGCAGGTTCCTGTGCAATGAGCTCTTTGGGTAAATCATACCAAAAATCTTTTTTTAACATACTGTGCATTTGCCTTTCCGATGATTGACACGGACACCGCATCAATGATATCATAAAATCTGTATAAACAGTATCTATTATATTGCATGGAGTGCCTGTTTTCAAGTCTCTGTGCAAACCAGAGAGCACATCGCTCGTCTTTTTTGAAAGGAAAGGTGCTGGAAATGGAAAAACAGTATAAAGTGGGTATCGTAGGTGCAACCGGTATGGTGGGCCAGCGTTTTGTCACGCTGCTGGTGAATCACCCCTGGTTCAAGCTGACCGTCCTGGCTGCTTCTGGCCGCAGCGCAGGCAAAACGTATGAAGAGGCTGTGGGCAGCCGCTGGGCCATGACCACTCCGATGCCGGAGAGCGTCAAGGGCATGGTGGTGCTGGACGCATCCAAGGTGGAAGAGGTGGCCGCACAGGTCGACTTCATCTTCTGCGCCGTCAACATGCCCAAGGATGAGATCAAGGCGCTAGAAGAGGCCTACGCCAAGGCAGAGTGCCCGGTGGTGTCCAACAACAGCGCCAACCGCTTCACCCCGGATGTACCCATGGTGGTGCCTGAAATCAATGCCGACCACATCGAGATCATCCCCGCACAACGCAAGCGCCTGGGCACCAAGCGCGGTTTCATCGCCGTCAAGTCCAACTGCAGCCTGCAGAGCT
>CABQHF010000306.1 GCA_902463905.1 uncultured Faecalibacterium sp.
TCGGCGCACTGAGCAATGCCATCCCTACGCTGTACAGTCTGGCGCTGGATACCTACGAAAGCGGCGGCAACGAGCTGGTGAGCCAGCTGGACCAGCTGAACAACAGCGAGCAGGATGCCCAGCAGCAGTATAACAATAAGCTTGCAGATTACTACACCCAGTTGCAGCAGAAAGGCGAAGCGTATAACAGCGCCTACGAGCAGGACTACGGCCAGTATCAGGATTACCTGAGCCAGCTGGGTGCTCTGCACGACTACTATGCTGCGCAGGAGCAGCAGCAGGCAGCGCGCCGCCAGCAGGCGTTCAGCAATGTGCTGAGTGTGCTGGGCACCATTGGCAATGCGGTGCAGCTGGTGCTCAGCGGCACCACCGGCCTTGGCTCCATGCTCAGCGGCCTGCTGAATACCGGTTACAACATCTATTCCGGCAACCGCCAGTACGAGGCCGACCGCTCCGACATCCAGTGGAACCAGCAGTTGCAGGAGCGCCAGTATCAGGACGACCTGAACCAGCAGCGCTACGAGAACGCCCAGAGCGAGCGTGAATATCAGGATAAGCTCAACCAGCAGAAGTTCAACAATGACGTTACCAGCCAGAAACTGAACATCGCGCTGGGCGAGTGGAACCTGAAAAAATCCAATGCCGCCCAGAAGGCGAGCCGGGCAGGCAGCACGTCTTCCGGCAGCACCGGCACCGGCGGCAACTCCACCGGAACGTCCGGCAACAGCGGCGGCACGCTTGCCGGAAAGCTGACGGTGCCCTATATGGCAATGGTGATGCGCAGTCAGGGCAGGAGCGATACCAGCATCAGCAGCGCACTGTATAAGGCAGGCTACTCGGCGCAGGAGATCGCAAGGATCCTGCAGCAGATGCAGGGCTGAGTGCAGCGTCCTGCCTGAGGGAATAAACAAAAAAGCATGTGCAGACCTTGACGGAGCTACTGTTCCGAAAAAAGGCCTGCACATGCTTTTGTATATAACAGAAAAATGTGGGTTCGAGTCCCACTGGGCACCCCACCGGAGAGAGTTTTCCCACGGTAGACATTCCTAGGGGATGGGACCCGCAGGCTAACCAACAGCCCACTGGGCTGTTGGTTGCTCTGCCGCTGACGCGTCAGAGCCGCCTTGTTCGAGTCCCACTGGGTACCCCACCAAATAAAAAATCCGCCGATGCAAAGCATCAGCGGATTTTTTGGTGGGGTGCCCAGTGGGACTCGAACCCACGGTCTCCAGATCCACAATCTGGCGCGTTAACCGACTACGCTATGGGCACCACATAGATGCGCCCGAAGGGACTCGAACCCCCGGCCCACTGCTTAGAAGGCAGTTGCTCTATCCACCTGAGCTACGGGCGCACGTTGTTATCCCATTGGGTTCCATTATGGCGGCAGCTGTGTGTCGGCACACGCTGCGAGAAGTATAATACCATACGGAACCCGTTCTGTCAAGAAAAAACTGCAAAATTCTTTTTTCTTTTTTCACAGCAGCCACATCCCGGCAAAGCCAAACGCAAAACCCAGTGCGGCACCGCCTACAACGTCCCGGATATGGTGCACGCCGGTCAGCACGCGGCCAATGCAGATCAGCACGGTCACGCCCACCATGGCCCAGCCGACGGAAGGATAAAAATACATCCACACCATGGCCAGCACCGCAGCGCTCAGCGCGTGGCGGGAAGGAAAGGAGCGGCCCTTTGTCTCCTTGCGGCGCAGCGGCTCAAAGCCGGGCTGCTCATAAGGGCGGGGCTTATTGAGCTTGTCCCGCAGCAGGGTGCCGCCCCAGAAGGTGAGCCCGGGCACGAACACCGTCCGCGCGATGGGGCCCATAAAATCCAGTGCGGCCTGCCGCTGTGTGCCCAAAAGGCGGAACAGCTGCACGTTCAGCAGGCACAAAAGCACCGGGTAGCACACAAATGGGATCAGCGGCAGCCAGCGGTCCAGCGCCACCACACAACGTTTGCAGGCCGGATGGACGTCCATCCAGCGGTGCAGGATACGATATTGTTCTGCGGTCAAAAACATCCCTCCGCATCGGGCCGGATTTTTTACGATTGGTTAAAAGCAGGTATCCAGATAGTTTTCCACATCAAAGGGCTCCGGAGCGGAATCCTTGCGCAGGTACAGCGGGTGGTGGGG
>CABQHF010000307.1 GCA_902463905.1 uncultured Faecalibacterium sp.
TAAGTACCGGTGGTGAGGAAGTCGGTCAGGACGTTGTTCTCATTGGAGGCACAGACCAGCTTACCCACGGGCAGACCCATGCGCTTGGCATAGTAGCCTGCCAGAATGTCGCCGAAGTTGCCAGTGGGCACACAGAAGTCCACGGCATCGCCGAAGGCGATCTTGCCGGCCTTGAGCAGCTGTGCGTAAGCGGCAAAGTAGTAGACGATCTGCGGCACAAGGCGGCCCCAGTTGATGGAGTTTGCGCTGGACAGGCGAATGCCCCGCTGTTCCAGCTCGGCGGCAATGGCCTTGTCGCCAAAGACCTTTTTCACGCCGGTCTGGGCATCGTCAAAGTTGCCGCGCACGGCGTAGACTGCCACGTTGGCACCCTCCTGGGTGGCCATCTGCAGGCGCTGGATCTCGCTGGTGCCGCCCGTGGGGTAGAACACCGCGATTTCCACACCGGGGATATCGTGGTAGCCGTCCAGAGCTGCCTTGCCGGTGTCGCCGCTGGTAGCCACCAGGATCAGGGTCTTTTCGGTGCGGCCCAGATTCTTTTTGGCTTCCACCAGCAGGCGGGGCATCAGCTGCAGGGCGTAATCCTTGAAGGCGCAGGTGGGGCCATGCCACAGTTCCAGGGCATAGGTGTCCCCTTCCACCGGGGCAAGATAGCCCGCCTTGCCGCCAAAAGCCTCACCGTAGGTGGTGCGGGCGGCCTGGGCCAGAAATTCCGGCGAATAATCCGTCAGATATTCCCGGATCACAGCTGCGGCCAGTGCCGGATAATCCAGCTCACACAGGGCTCTGACGTCCACCTGCGGAAAGCTCTCGGGAACAAACAGGCCGCCCTCATCGGACAGGCCCTGGGCGATTGCCTCCGAAGAGGTCACTTTACGATTCGTGTCTCTGGTACTGAAGAACTGCATATCGTCGCTCCTTTTTCGGCACAGGACGCGCAACGCGGCCCTGCGCTGCTGTGGCAGAGCCCCTTGCTCTGCCCGTACATTTCCCACCGGAACGCTCTTCACGCAAGAAAAGCGCCCCTTATAATATGTACCATCCAGCGCCCGCTGTCAAGAGGTTTGACCTCCGCCACGTCAAAACGGACGGGTGCATCGCTCAGACCCGTGCGCTGCAAATAAGCCTCTGCGGCACGGATCAGGCGGCGCTGTTTTGCCCGGTTCACCGCCTCTGACGGGGTGGTCATGGAGCCTTCGGCGCGAGTCTTGACCTCGCAGATCACGATGGTGCCATCCGGTTCCTGCACCACAACGTCCAGCTCTCCCATGCGGGTGCGGAAGTTGTGGGCCAGCAGCCGGCAGCCCCGGTCCAGATAGAACTTCGCGGCTGCGGCCTCGCCCCGCTGGCCGGTCCGGGCGCGGTTCACCTGCCGTTCTCCGGCCAGTAGCCCTGCTTTTTGAGGAAGCTGCGGCGGTAGAAGGGCTGGATGCCGTACTGGGCGATCAGCTCATAGTGGAGCTTGGTGGGGTACCCCTTGTGCTTTGCCAGCTGATACTGCGGGTATTGCTTATCCAGTTCCAGCATATAGCGGTCACGGCTGACCTTGGCCAGAATGGACGCCGCGCCGATGCTGGCGCTGGCGGCATCCCCCTTGACCACCGGCTGTGCCGGGATCTGCAGGCCCGCCGGGGTACGGTTGCCGTCCACCAGCACGAGGTTGGGCACGATGTCCAGCTCTTCCACAGCCTGGCGCATACCGCCCATGGTGGCATTGAGGATGTTGTCCCGGTCGATGATCTCCGGCCCCACGAACACGATCCGGTAGGCCAGGGCCTTCTCCTTGATCTCGTCGAACAGGGCATCCCGCTTTTTCTCGGTGAGCTTTTTGGAATCGTTGATGCCCTGCACCGGGTTCTCCGGGTCCAGGATGCAGGCTGCTACGCAGACCGGGCCGCACAGCGGGCCGCGGCCTGCCTCGTCCACACCGGCGAAGCAGCCGTACTGTGCCCGCACATCCGCGTCAAACGCATAGAGCGGGGCCGAGATCTCCTCGTCCGAGCGGCGTTTCATTCCTCGTCCTCCCCTGCAAAATCGACCAGATCGTCCCGCTGCGGCGGGCGCTCCAGCGAGATGCGGCCCCACTTGCAGGCGCGGAACTCGTCCACCAGCATGATGG
>CABQHF010000308.1 GCA_902463905.1 uncultured Faecalibacterium sp.
CTTCCAGATCGGTGCGGTACAGGGTCATGAAGTTATCAGCAAACTGATAGATGCAGACGCCGATGTTGGCGGAGCCGGCAGCTGCAGAAGCAGCGGTGCTGGAAGCAGCAGCGGAAGAAGCGGTGGAGGCAGCAGTGGAGCTGGAGGAACCGCCGCAGGCGGTCATGGCAGCAGCAGCGCCGACAACAGCAGAAGCCTTCAGGAAGTCACGACGAGAAATCATTTTCATAATTGTGTTCTCCTTCATTTGTATCACAGCAATTTCACAGGCGCATTTATTGCACGCACCTGAATTTCCTGTTTGTATTATAACCGCATGCGGAAGGGTCTGCAAGAGAACAACTCCACAAGATTGTGAGATTTATTTTGTGCTGTTTCAACAAAAGGAATTTTCAATGGACAAAATAATTTCCGTAACAAGCACAATTTTTCATAAACGTGCAACTTGAGGATAAATTAGGCGGAGCTGGGTCGTATTTCTTTCAAAAAGATTACAAAATGTTGCAAGACAGGATCCGGCCCGTTTCGGGCAGATAATGGACGATTCCCGGAAAACACCGGAATTCTGAAAAGACTTTTCAATTACAGGGGCATCGGTCGGCCGGAAAGCAGGGGCAGACGGTGCCCCTGTTTTTGTGCGCCGGGCGGGAATTACTGCACCCCGTTTTTTGTGGATAAAAACCACGTTTTCAGAAAGAAACGGAAAAACGATGAAATTTTTGCATTGAAAATATACTATTTGAAAATAAAACATTGAAAAATACAGAATGGCCCCGAAAAAGCACACACTGTTGCGGCTGCACAAAGCATGGTAAGCTGTTGCCATGGCCCGGAACCGCCGGGCAGAAAGGAGGAACCATCACGAGCCATGGAGCAGACGAGAACGTCCAAAGGGCTGGACAGCCTGAGCAGGGCCACCGACATCCTGAGCACCCTGCTGGCCCAGCAGGTGCGGGAGCTGAACGCCCGCCAGCGGGAGAGCCGCCGCAGCGGGGCAGAGGATGCCGGCACCATGAAGGGGCTGAAGGAGGCCACAGCCGTGCTGAAGGATCTGGCAGCCGTGGCGCGCTCCCTGAATGATCAGGGCGTGCAGGCACAGGGGGTGGAGAGCGGCGTGGTGCTGCTGCCGCGCGTGGAGGAGGAAGAGCGATGAAAACAGAGCAGAGCAGGGCACCGGTGGTATGGCGGCCCCAGCCCCGGCAGGCCGAGTTCATGCGCAGGCCGGAGCCGGAAGCGCTGTACGGCGGAGCAGCCGGCGGCGGAAAAAGCGATGCGTTGGTCATCGAGGCGCTGCGTCAGGTGGAGATCCCGCATTACAGAGCGTTGATCCTGCGCAAAACATACCCACAGTTATCGGATCTGGTGGACAAAAGCCAGCTGTACTACCGCAGAGCCTTTCCGCAGGCGCAGTACAACGCCACGGCCCATGTGTGGAATTTCCCCAGTGGGGCCAAGATCTACTTCGGCTCCATGCAGTACACCAAGGATCGCACCAACTATCAGGGCAAGGCCTACGATTTTATCGGCTTTGACGAGCTGACCCATTTTGAATGGGAAGAGTACAGCTATATGATGAGCCGCAACCGCCCCACCGGGCCGGGCACGCGGGTGTATATGCGGGCCACCACCAACCCCGGCGGCATCGGCCACGGATGGGTGAAGGCGCGGTTCATCACACCGGCCCCGCCCGGCACCCCCATCGTGGAGACCTACACGGTCCGCCTGCCGGATGGCACCGCGCAGCAGCTGCAGCGGGCAAGGGTGTTCATCCCCTCCAGCATTTTTGACAACCCGGCTCTGCTGCAGAACGACCCCGGCTATCTGGCCAGCCTGGCCGCGATGCCGGAGGCGGAAAAGCAGGCGCTGCTCTATGGTAGCTGGGATAGCTTTTCCGGCCAGGTGTTCACCGAGTGGCGCAACGACCCGGCTCACTATCAGGATCAGCGCTGGACCCACGTCATCACACCATTTGCCATCCCGAAGCACTGGCAGATCTACCGGGGGTTCGACTTCGGGTTCTCCAAGCCGTTCTCGGTGGGGTGGTACGCAACGGACGAGGAGGGGCGGCTCTACCGCATCAAGGAGCTGTACGGCTGCACCGGCCGCCCCAACG
>CABQHF010000309.1 GCA_902463905.1 uncultured Faecalibacterium sp.
AGTCCAGGCCCTTCCAGTTTGCGGGGTAGACGCCGTGGATGTTGCCGATGCCGGCTGCCAGGAAGTCGATGCCCAGAGCGGTGATCTTTGCGCACTCTTCGGGATCAGCGATCTCGCCAGCGCCCACGACGCCGTCCTCGACGCCGCCGATGGAACCGACCTCAGCCTCAATGCTCAGGCCCTTGGAATGTGCCAGAGCAACCAGCTCCTTGGTCTTTTCCACGTTCTCCTCGATGGAGTAGTGGCTGCCGTCAAACATGATGGAAGAGAAACCGGCCTCGATGCAGGCCTTGCAGCCTTCGTAGGTGCCGTGATCCAGATGCAGGGCAACGGGAACAGTGATGCCCATGGAATCGACCATGGCACTGACCATGGCAGCGACGGTCTTGAAGCCGGTCATGTACTTGCCGGCACCCTCGGAGACGCCCAGGATGACGGGGCTCTTGGTCTCCTCGCAGGCGGTCAGGACAGCCTTGGTCCACTCCAGGTTATTGATGTTGAACTGAGGCACACCGTAGTGGCCATCGCGTGCTTTGAGCAGCATCTCGGTTGCATTTACCAACATTATTCATTACCTCCAAATATGATCGGGGTTTTCGGTCATGCCGTGCCGCTTTGTGCACGGCTTAACAAACCTACAAGGCTAGTATACCCCAAACCCTGCTTAAAATCAATCCAAACAGGCGGTTTTTCTCTGCAAACGCGCGGCAAGGCGGAGCATCCGGGTGCAAATGCCGCCGGAAAACTGAAATGGCGCAACAACTTTCCATCTTGTGCACCACTTCTGCAAAATGCGCCCGGATCGGTGGAAAGGGACGGATTTTCAACACGAATTCACATTCGTCAAATTGATATTGGAGTAAATTGCAAAAGGTGCGTGGTTCCGCATCAAAAAATTGTCATATTTCCGACTTGAAAATTACAAATTGTACGCACCCTGCGGGGGAATGTCGAACCGGATTGTGGAAAACTCAGTGGAGAATGTTAAATTTCACAGGGAAAACAGGCTTTGCAGCAGGACTTTTGAACTTTCTCCACCGGGTTTTCAACATGTGGAAAAAATCGGGTCCTTCTACGGAATGTATAGCCCTCTTTTGTGGAAAACTTTTCGGACCGGCAAAACGGCAGGTCCCGGCAGGTGCAGAAAGCACGGCGGCAAAGAACAATTCTGCAAAAATGGGCAGGAGCGCATACGGCTGTGAAAAATTCAGCACAAAGCGACAAAAAAGCGGCAATTTGCTAGCAAACCCGGCTGGCTTATGCTATACTTTACCTTGGATTATCATCATAAAAAATCATCGGGTGGGCTGCCGGTGCAAGCTGCGCGGCGTGCCCTGGGGAACATGCGCCGCATCGTTCCGATAGAAACGGAAGGAGAACACAGAATGGAAGAGAAAAATCAGCCCCGCCGCCCGCGCCGCGCACCGGAGGAGCAGTCTCACAGCGAGAGCCTGGTCTACGGTAAGAACCCGGTGACCGAGCTGCTGAAGAGCGGCTCCGGTGTGGACACGGTGCTCATTTCGGAGAACATGGCCCCGGCAGTGGCTTCCTATTATACCGCGCTGGCCAAGGAAGCCGGGGCTGCCGTCAAGCGGGTGAACCCCAACAAGCTGCGCCTGATGACCGGCACCGAGAGCCATCAGGGCGTGGCAGCTTTCGCCAGCGAGATCGCGTACGCCACCGTGGAGGACCTGCTGGCGGCGGCCAAAGCCAAGGGCGAGCCTCCGTTCCTGGTGCTGAGCGATGGCATTGAGGACCCCCACAACCTGGGTGCCGTGATGCGCAGCGCTCTGCTGTGCGGTGCCCACGGCATCGTGATCCCCAAGCGGGGCGGCGCATCGGTCACCCCCACGGTCATCAAGTCCAGTGCCGGTGCCGCTGAGCGGCTGCCGGTGGCCCGTGTGGCCAACATCGGCGAGACGATCCGCCGCCTCAAGGAGCAGGGCGTGTTCGTGTACTGTGCCGACATGGACGGCGTGCCCCTGCGCAAGAACAACCTCACCGGCCCCATCGCGCTGGTGCTGGGCAGCGAGGGCAGCGGCGTGTCGCAGCTGGTCAAGAAGTTGTGCGACGGTGTGGTGCGGCTGGACATGGCCGC
>CABQHF010000310.1 GCA_902463905.1 uncultured Faecalibacterium sp.
GGCCGCTGGTGTCCTTATCGATGCGGTGGACGATGCCGGGGCGGATCTCGCCGCCGATGCCGGAAAGGCTGCCCTTGCAGTGCCAGAGCAACGCATTGACCAGCGTGCCGTCCGGGTTGCCGGGGGCCGGGTGGACCACCATCCCCTTGGGTTTGTTGACCACCAGAAGATGCGCGTCCTCGTAGACGATCTCCAGCGGGATCTCCTGCGGCACCGCCTCGATGGGCTTTGCGTCCGGGATCTCCAGCAGGATGGTGTCCCCCGCCTTCAGCTTCAGGCTCTTGGCCACACCCTTGCCGTTGCACAGGACATGGCCCTCCGCCACAAGGTTCTGCAGCGCGCTGCGGGACAGGCCGGTATCCTCTCCGCTGAGGAAGCGGTCGATGCGCTGACCGGCCGACTCGCTCTCCACGATAAATTCACGCTGTTCCATGGATCAATGCTCCTCCGGGGTCTTTTTCGTATCCTCGTGCAGCTCTTCCAGAAAGATGACCAGCACCCAGAGAGCCACACCCACGCAGACGCAGATATCGGCAAAGTTGAACACCGCAAAGCGCATGAACAGCAGGTTGATATAGTCCACGACCTGGCCGTTCAGCACCCGGTCGATCAGGTTTCCGATGCCGCCGCCCAGCACCAGGATCAGGGCCGCCTGCTGCAGACGGTTGTTCCGGCTGCGGAAAAACAGCCAGTACGCTACCAGCACAAGGGCGGCGCTGGTGGCCAAGATCAAAAACAGCTGCTTGCCGCTGAGCAGGCTGAAGGCCATGCCCTGGTTGAGGACGAACCGCAGCTCCACCACATGGGGGATCAGCGGCAGGGCGCCCACCGGCTGCAGCACCCGGACCGCCCACAGCTTGATTCCCTGATCGATGCCGATCAGAGCCGCCGTACACAGCAGATTGAAGATCACGAATGCCATAACATTCCTCCCAACGGCGGCGCACCGGCCGCCTGTGTTCTGATACCAAAAAGCGGCGCTCCCTGCTCGAAAGGAGCGCCGCAGCGTTTATTCCGGATGCTTATGCTTCCACTACGGATGCGCATCGTGCGCAGAGGGTGGGATGAGCTGTATGACTGCCGATGTCGGCAGAGTACTTCCAGCAGCGCTCGCACTTCTCGCCGGTGGCGTGAGCCGCGGCGACACCCAGGCCCTCGACAGCGCTTGCAGCGCCGCCCTCGCCCTTGACCAGCTCCACGTGGGAGACGATCATCAGGTCAGCCAGCTCGTCCATGGGGATGCTGTTCAGCAGGTCATAGACGGCATCGCTGCAGTACAGGGTGACGGAAGCTTCCAGAGAGGCACCGATCAGCTTTTCGGCACGGGCCTGCTCCAAGACCTTCTTGACCTCGTCGCGGACGGCGATCAGCTGTGCCCACTTTGCCTTGAAGGCATCGTCGGCGGCATACTGACCGGCCTTGGGCATATCCTCAAAGACGACATACTTGTTCATGCCCTCGGTCTTGGGCATGAAGTCCCAGATCTCCTGGCTGGTGAAGCAGAGGATGGGAGCGATGATCTTGTCCAGCGCGACCAGGATCTTGTACATGGTGGTCTGCGCTGCCTTGCGGCCCACGCCGTTGGTGCAGTACAGGCGGTCCTTGGTGACATCCAGATAGAAGTTGGACATGGCCACGACGCAGAAGTTGTAGACGGCATGGTAGACCTTGTTGAAGTCGTAGACATCGTAGCCTGCCTTGGAAGCGGCGATCAGGTCGTCCAGTGCTGCCAGTGCCCAGCGGTCGATCTCCTGCAGCTGGTCATCTGCCACACAGTCGGTGTTGGGATCAAAGCCATCCAGATTGCCCAGGATGAAGCGGGCAGTATTGCGGATCTTGCGGTAGGCCTCGCTCAGCTGCTTGAAGATGTTCTTGCCGGCACGGACATCCACGGTGTAGTCGGAAGAAGCGACCCACAGACGGATGATATCAGCGCCGTAATCCTTGATGATCTCGCTGGGCTCCACGCCGTTGCCGGCGCTCTTGTGCATCTGCTTGCCCTGCTCGTCCACGACCCAGCCGTGGCACAGAACGGACTTGTAGGGTGCGCAGCCCTTGCTTGCAACGCTGGTCAGCAGGCTGGACTGGAACCAGC
>CABQHF010000311.1 GCA_902463905.1 uncultured Faecalibacterium sp.
CATCTCCGCCACCCACGGCATGGCCCTCTCGATCCTGCACGGCCTGCTGTGCACCGTGGCGGGCATCGCCATCATGCCGGGCTTTCTGCGCCGGTTCACCTCGGATGAGTCGCTGGTCTCGATGGGCGTCCTCTACGCCACCATCGTCTTCCTGTTCTCCATCGTCAACATGGCAGACCTTGCTTTTGAGAAGATGTTCCAGGCCGTAGGCCGGATGAACACCACGATGATCGCGCTGATCGCAGGCTGCGTCTGCAACATCGCACTGGACCCGGTGCTCATCTTTGGCTTTGGCCCGGTGCCTGCCCTGGGCATTGCCGGTGCAGCGCTGGCCACCAACCTCGGCCAGCTCGTCACCCTCTGCATTTACCTCTACTGCTACGCCACCTCCGACCTCCCAGTCCGGCTGCGCCGCAGGCATCTGCACTTCGAGCCCGCACTGGACGGCAAGCTCTACGCCATCGGCATCCCGGCCATTCTGAATCTGGCCCTGCCTTCCCTGCTGGTCACTTTCCTCAACGGCCTGCTGGCAGCCTTCTCACAGAGCTATGTCACCGTTCTGGGCATCTATTATAAGCTCCAGACCTTTCTGTACCTGCCCGCCAACGGCATCGTGCAGGGAATGCGTCCACTGGTCGGCTATAACTACGGTGCAAGGGAGCATGGCCGCGTCGCCAGGCTCTACAACCTGACGCTGGGCCTGAGCGCCACCATCATGGCCGTTGGCACCGTCCTCTGCCTGACCATCTCCGGCTCCCTCATCAGCCTGTTCAGCTCCAACCCGGAGACCATCGCCATCGGCACCACGGCCCTGCGCATCATCTGCCTGGGCTTCGTTGTCTCAGCAGTCTCCACCACCTCTTCCGGCGCGCTGGAGGGTCTGGGCAAGGGGGTGCCCTCACTGGTCATCTCCCTCTGCCGCTATGTGATCTTCATCATGCCGCTGGCCTGGGTGCTTTGCCGCACCCTTGGCCCCACCGGCGTCTGGCACGCCTTCTGGATCACGGAGGCCTGCTCTGCCGCCATCGCCTTCGTCGTCTACCACAGAGCTGTCTCAAAGCGCTGAGCCTGCCCTGAAAGCACGACCGCCCCGCCGCATGGGATGCTCTCCCAGCGGCGGGGCGTTTTTGTTTCACTCTTCCAGACCGCACATCCGGTAAAGCTCTGCAATGCACGGAGACTTATATTCCAGATACCGTTCGATGTCATCGGGGAAACGCTGTGCAGCCTGTTCTTTTACGCTGCTGTACTGCTTCACAGCATCCGGATTCTGGCGCAGAAATTCCCGGAACGTGATATGACGGCGCAGTTCTTCAGAATCTGCCGGGCAGACATACAGATGATGCAGCTGCAAATGCGGTTTGCCGGTATAGCAAAAGGCTTCCCGCCCTTCAATGCCGAGGTTTCCCTCGTGGACATATCCAATGGATGCAAGCCGCTCAATGGCCGCCTTCAGGCATGTCCTGTCCGGGATGACCACGTCCACATCAATGCAGGGCTTTGCCGACATTCCTTCCACGGAGGTGCTCCCCACATGTTCGATGCGCAGAGCCAGCTCCCCCATCGCGGCTTCCAGCTCCGCCCGGATCGCAGAAAAGTCCTCGTTCCATTTGGGATCATAGGGCAAAACGACGACATGCGTTGTTCTCATGTTTCTCTCCTTCTCTCAGCAACAAAAACGCCCTAAGATTTCTCTTAGAGCGTTTCAATCAAGTCGGCGACTACCTATTTTCACAAGCCGTTTCCAGCTAACTATCTTGGACACGAGTGAGCTTAACTACTGTGTTCGGAATGGGAACAGGTGGGACCTCACCGTCATCGTCACCGACCATATGACTGAATCAGTATAACATAATTGTTTTACTGTGTCCAGTGTTTTTTACTGCAATCCAACTTTTCAATCGTTGGCAACAACGTTGGATTGCGTATCGCAATATCTGTTGTTTACCCAGAATCTACTTTGCTGTCTTGCGATTGAAGGACGTGCCTTCAAAACTGAATAATCACTGCTAACATTTTTTCGTTGACTCTTTGAGTCTCAAGCGAATTGTGGTCAAGCCCTCGATCTATTAGTACACACTTGCTGAATGGATC
>CABQHF010000312.1 GCA_902463905.1 uncultured Faecalibacterium sp.
CCAAAGGAGGGTTTACCGATGAAAAAAGTTCTGACCGTCACGATGGACGGTATCCAAAGCTGGAACGATCACTAAAGGAAGACAATGTAGCGGAAGCATTCCGTGCGGCACACACGCTCAAGGGTGTATGCCAGAACCTTGGTTTTCCCAATCTCTATCAGCCCACCATGTGCGTGGATACAAAAAGCCGCATCGACTGCCACAAAGAAATCGGGCATGCGTTGATTTTATGAATAAATGTATGAAAATTCATTGAAATTCCTTCACAGCGGTGGTAACATATTCTTATGTTTCTGTCATGCTGTACCTATGCCTTTTCAAGTACCTTTTTGTGGTATTCGGGATTGCAAAACGGGACGCACGCATTGCCGTGGGCGGGTTTTACAGCGCACACTCTTGCGGGCGGTGATGTACGACAGGTGAGCCATAGTGGCTTTGCCGGAAAACGGCAACTGCCCATGAGTTGTGAGGAGAACGATTTAGTGAGCAAAAGAACATTGCGCCGTCTTGTTTCCGTGCTTGCGGCACTGGTGATGGGGCTGTCTCTGCTGACCGGATGCGGCACAAAAAGCGCAGAACAGGTGCAGCAGCAGGAGGATGCCCAAACCATTCAGGTGTATCTGTGGAGCACCAGCCTGTACGAAACCTATGCGCCCTATGTCCAAGCGCAGCTGCCGGACATGAACATTGAGTTCATCGTGGGCAACAACGACCTGGATTTCTACAAGTTTTTGCAGCAGAACGGCGGTCTGCCGGATATCATCACCTGCTGCCGGTTCTCGCTGCACGATGCTGCCCCCTTGAAGGACAGCCTGATGAACCTTGCTACCACCAACGAGGCGGGCGCGGTATACAACACCTACCTCAACAGCTTTAAAAACGAGGACGGCAGCGTGAACTGGCTGCCGGTCTGCGCGGATGCCCATGGCTTTGTGGTCAACCGCAGCCTTTTTGAGCAGTACGATATCCCCCTGCCGACTGATTACGAGAGCTTCGTTGCGGCCTGTCAGGCGTTTGAAAAGGTGGGCATCCGCGGCTTTACTGCCGATTATACCTACGACTACACCTGCATGGAAACGCTGCAGGGGCTTTCCGCTGCCGAGCTTACCACAGCGGAAGGGCGCAAGTGGCGCACCGCATACAGCGACCCCGCCAACACCGCGCGGGTGGGTCTGGACGATACCGTGTGGCCGGGGGCGTTTGAGCGGATGGCGCAGTTCATTCAGGATACCCACCTTACGGCAGACGACCTTGCGTTGAATTACGACGATGTGACCGGGATGTTCCGGAACGGGGAAGTTGCCATGTACTTTGGCAGCTCTGCCGGCGTGAAGATGTTTCAGGATGAGGGCATCGACACGACCTTTTTGCCCTTTTTCAGCCAGAACGGCGAAAAGTGGATCATGACCACCCCGTATTTCCAAGTTGCCCTGAATCGTGACCTCGAGCAGGACACCGCGCGCCGCGAAAAAGCCATGAAGGTGCTGAACGTCATGCTCTCCGAGGAGGCGCAGAACCGCATCGTTGCCGATGGACAGGATGTGTTGAGCTATAGCCAGAACGTCCCCCTGCGCCTGACCGAGTATCTGAAAGACGTGCGCAGCGTAGTGGAAGAAAACCACATGTATATCCGCATCGCCTCCAACGATTTCTTTGCCATTTCCAAGGATGTGGTCTCCAAAATGATCACGGGCGAGCTTACCGCTGAGCAGGCATATCAGGCATTCAATGCGCAGCTTCTTGCCGAAGAGGAGCCTGCTGCGGACGAGATCGTGCTGACCTCCGGGAAGAGTTATTCCAACGTGTTCCACGCAGACGGCGGCAACGCCGCCTTCTCCGTTATGGCGAACACCCTGCGCGGTGTTTACGGCACGGATGTGCTCATCGCCACCGCAAACAGCTTTACCGGCAGTGTGCTGCAGGCGGACTATACCATAAAGATGGCGGCTTCCATGATCATGCCCAACGTTCTGATGTCCCGCCGGCGCACGATGAGCGGTGCAGAGCTGAAGGAAACTGTCCGCGCCTTTGTGGAAGGCTGCGAGGGCGGCTTTGTGCCCTTCAACCGTGGTTCTCTGCCGATC
>CABQHF010000313.1 GCA_902463905.1 uncultured Faecalibacterium sp.
GAGGGGCGGCTCTACCGCATCAAGGAGCTGTACGGCTGCACCGGCCGCCCCAACGAGGGCCTGCGCATCGACCCGGTGGAACAGGCCCGGCGCATCCGGGAGGCGGAGCAGAACGACCCCGTGCTGCGGGGGCGGGTAATCCATGGCGTTGCCGACCCGGCCATCTTTGATGAGAGCCGGGGCGAGAGCATCGCGGCCATGATGGAGCGGAGCCCCAACTTCCTGCACTGGAAGCCCGGCGACCACACCCGCCTTGCGGGAAAGATGCAGTTCCACTACCGGCTCAACTTTGACGCCGACGGCCGCCCGATGCTGCAGGTGTTCAATACCTGCAAACACTTCATCCGCACGCTGCCGAACCTCGTGTACGACGAGAGCAACGTGGAGGATATCGACACCCGGCAGGAGGACCACATTTATGATGAGTGCCGGTATGTGCTGATGGAGAACCCCATCAGCCCGCCGGCCCGGCGCACGGCCCTGCCGCCGCCGGATGACCCGCTGGACCTGCACCGGCAGGCAAGATTTTACAGGATCTGAAGGAGAAGAACGATGGACGATTATCAGAACGAAGCGATGCCGGTGGGTGCGGCGGAGGTGGCTGCGGCCACACAGACCCTGCAGCGTTACAAGGCCGGCAAGGCGGCACTGGACAGGCGCCTGGTGGACAACGAACTGTGGTTCCGCATGGGGCACTGGAAGAACTACCAGAACCCCATGATGCCCGGCAAGGCGCAGCCCAGCAGTGGATGGCTGTTCAACAGCATCGCCAACAAGCACGCCGATGCCATGGACAACTACCCGGAGCCCAATGTGCTGCCCCGTGCAGCGGACGATGAGGCAACCGCGCGGGCTCTTTCCAGCGTGCTGCCGGTGGTGCTGGAACAGGCGGATTACGAACAGGTGTACAGCGACTGCTGGTGGCGCAAGCTCAAGCAGGGCACCGGGGTCACCGGTGTGTTCTGGGACCCGGCAGCCCGGGGCGGCGTGGGCGACATCGCGGTGCGGGCCATGAACTTGCTGATGCTCTACTGGGAGCCGGGTGTGGCGGACATCCAGGATTCACCGGATTTCTTCAGCTTGAGTCTGGAGGACACCGCCCGGCTTACAACCCGGTACCCCCAGCTGGCAGGCCACACCGCCGGAGTGCTGGATGTGCCCCGCTACATCCACGAGGACGGCGCGGACACCGCTTCCCGCAGTGTGGTGGTGGACTGGTACTATAAGCGCCCGGACGAAAGCGGCCGCATGGTGCTGCACTACTGCAAGTTCTGCAACGGGGTGGTGCTATATGCCAGCCAGAACGACCCGGCACTGGCACAGCGGGGCCTGTATGACCACGGGCAGTACCCCTTTGTGTTCGACCCGCTGTTCATGGAGGAGGACAGCCCGGCGGGCTTTGGCTACATCGACGTGATGAAGGACTGTCAGACCGCCATCGACCAGATGAACCACGCCATGGACGAGAACGTGCTGCTGTCGGCCCGGCAGCGCTATGTGCTCAGCGATACGGCCGGGGTCAACGAGGAGGAGCTGGCGGACCTGAGCCGGGACATCGTGCATGTGGTGGGCCGTCTGAACGACGACAGTTTCCGCCCGCTGCAGACCACCGGCCTGCAGAGCAGCAGCCTGAGCTACCGCCAGAGCCGCATCGAGGAGCTGAAGGAGATCAGCGGCAACCGGGACATGACCCAGGGGGGAACCACCGGCGGCGTGACAGCGGCCAGCGCCATCGCGGCTCTGCAGGAAGCCGGCAGCAAGCTGAGCCGGGATATGCTCAAGAACGCCTACCGGGCCTTCTCCCGCCAGTGCTATCTGATGATCGAGCTGATGCGGCAGTTCTATGATGAGCAGCGTATCTTCCGCATCGTGGGGCCGAGCGGCGAGAACCAGTTTCTGCCCTTCTCGGCGGCGGCTCTGCGCCCACAGCCGGGGAAGGACCTGGGCGGCGTGGAGCTGGGCAGCCGGGAGCCGGTCTTTGATATCGTGGTCAGCGCGGCCAAGAAGAGCACCTTCAGCCGCCTGAGCCAGAACGAGACGGCAAAGGAGTGCTATCAGCTGGGCTTTTTCGACCCCGCCAAT
>CABQHF010000314.1 GCA_902463905.1 uncultured Faecalibacterium sp.
CAGGCTCATCATGCAAACAACGAAAAACAGGAAGTTCCCGCTGGGGAACTCCCTGTTGTACATATCGCTATCGTATGTGGTCTTTGGCAGGGTGCGTCCGCAGGGCGCACCCTGTTTTTTGTTTTTAACAAACAAGATGGAGCAGATCGGCCAGTATGATCATAGCAGCAATTATAGTAAAATGGAACACGGACAATCAATCTCCGGGCTGTGATATGGAACCACCCGGTCAAATTGATTCTTTTCCGCAAGCTCCCGGCACTGCCTTGCATCCAGATGCACCGGGTACCGCAGGAAGAGCATCTGTCCCTTCTCCAGCATTTCTGCACTCAGGCTGCCTGCATCCGGGGTCCCGGTCATAATGCCGAGTGCCCCGTGCGCTACCATTTCATGAGCGCGCTGTCCGGCTTTTCCGGTCAGCTGCGGGCTGCTAAGAAAGACCACGCCCTTTTCCCGGCTGAGAAAAGCATCCGGCTGTACCCAGTTCGCAAAATGCGGCGGCACAGGCAGCAGCCACGGTCCGCCCAGCTGAATCTGCTGAATCTGCCGAAGGAAATGCGCATCGCCGTAAAATTTCAGATTCGGTGCAAAGTGTTTCAGCAGCAGAAGGATCTCCGGCCCTCGACCATATTTCGGCACCGGGAAGAACAGAAGCTGCATCTGTTTCAAGCGCTGCACGGTCTCCACGCAGAGCTTTTTGACGCAAATGTTCCAGTCTGCATTCGTGCTGCCGTAAGCCGCATCCAAAACGGCCAGATCTGCCGTCTGGCTCCGCAGCGGGTCGCAGGGGTAGAGCGGACTGTGCTCTGCATAGTCGCCGGAAAAGAGGATGCTCTTTCCGTTCCATTCAAACCGCAGCCAGACGCTGCCTGCACAGTGCCCGGAACGCCCCCATGTGACCTGTAGGCCGGGCAGTTCCGGCACAGAGCCGGAGCCTTTGCAAGGGCAGAGACTTTCCAGCGTTTGGATATGATTCAAGGAAAAGGGCAGCTGGGTCAGGGTGGGCAGCGTTGCATAGATTGGTCCCTGATATCCCTGCTGCGCCAGCCACGGCAGTGCCCCGGTGTGGTCTGCGTGGCTGTGGGTCAGAAAGACAGCCCGCAGTTTTTGAATCCGCTCCATATTCAACCGGGGAAGGTCGTCCTCTGCGCCAGCCAGCAGACCGCAATCCACCAGAAAAGCAGCCCCATCCTGTTCCACATAAAAGCAGTTGCGGCCATGTTCGCCGCAGCCTCCGGCAATAAAAAGTTCCATTCAATGCACCTTCCGATGATCGATCACCGTGTTCAGAATCAGCAGTGCCGTGGTCGAAAACAGCACACACAACACCGCCATCGCCATGCCAACCGAAACGCTGCCCTGCTCAAATTCTCGCACGATAAAGGTAGAGACCACCAGTGTGTTGGGCGGAGCGATCAGGCTGGCCGTTACCAGTTCCCGGAAAGCGATGATGAAGGTCATCATCCAGCCGGTAGCGATGCCCTGCCGGATCAGCGGCAGGGTGATACGCCGCAGGATATAAGCCGGGCTTCCGCCGAACACCTGTCCTGCCGCCATCAGACTGTCACTGATCTGGGTAAAAGACGAGGTGACGTACTGCACCGTATAGGGCAGAAACAGCACCACATAGGCCAGAACCATGATGCCCATAGTGTTGTACAGCGGCAGGATGTTGTAGATTTGGTTCCAGAATAGCATAATTCCAATAACCAATACAATACCCGGCAGCATTTCCGGCAGCAAACCAATGGCTTCTACCACCTTGCGCAGTTTGGAGTGCGACTTCCGCACCGCCAGCACCAGCAGAGTACCCAGAACAGCACAGAGGGTGGCCGATGTCACTGCCAGAAAGACACTGTTTTTCAACGCACTCAAGCCCTTATCATTCTCGGTAAACAGTTCCACATAATGTGCGATGGTAAAGTTGCCCGGTGCCAGACCGTAGCCCCGCAGATTGATGAGAGAAGTGGAAATGACCGAGAAGTATGGAACTCCAACTGCAATCAGCAGTACCAGAACGATGTATGCCCACGCACCGATGGTGGCTCCTTTGCTCATGGACTGCTCTACGCG
>CABQHF010000315.1 GCA_902463905.1 uncultured Faecalibacterium sp.
GAGATCGAAGATTCCGAATATGCGATGATTTTTCTGCGGGACATCACAGAGTCCAAAGCAGAGACGGCACGGCGGATGCAGATGGCCTCAGATAACGCATCGATGGATCTTTTGATCAAGAGTATGGTGCGTCTGCTGGACCGCTTTGTCGTCTGCGATCTGGAGAATGACCGGTATCGGTTCTATAATCTGCAAGGTGAAATGATATACGCGCCGACGGGAACCTACCATGATTTTGTGGAGCAGGTGGCTGTAAGGTATAAGACGTTGGAGCCATTGGCGGCGGTGGACGCATTGTTCTCACCGGAAAATATCCGAAAGAATCTGCAGGGCGAGAACGACATCTACAAATTTGAATACTGCTCCATGGATGAGAACACCTATAAGATCGCTTCCTTCATTCCGCTGGAGTGGGATGGCACAAAGCTGGTCAAAGCACTGTTGGCATCTATGGATGTGTCACAGGAGAAAAAGGCCGAGATCGAATCCCATAAGGCACTGAAGGATGCGTACCGGGCGGCGGAAAACGCAAGCCGCGCCAAGACGGAATTCCTCTCCAATATGTCCCATGATATCCGTACACCGATGAATGCAATCGTTGGCTTGACCGCCATTGCGGGTGCGAATATCGAGAGTCAGGACAGGGTGGTCGAGTGCCTTGGCAAGATCACAAAATCGAGCCGTCATCTGTTGGGACTGATCAATGAAGTGCTGGATATGGCCAGAATCGAGAGCGGGCGAATGAGCCTTGCCGAGGAGGATTTCAGCCTGCCGGAGCTGGTCGATAACCTGCTCACCCTCACAAAACCGGCAATCGACGAGCACCACCATCAGCTCGAAGTCCATGTTGAGCACATTGAGCACGAAGCTGTCTGCGGCGACAGCCTGCGCATCCAGCAGATCTTTGTGAACCTGATGAGCAACGCCGTCAAGTACACCCCGGATGGAGGAAACATCACCCTTACGATCAAGGAAAAACCGAACGGCTTCTCGGAGCTTGGCTGCTACGAGTTTTCCATCGAGGACAACGGCATCGGTATGACGCCGGAATTCCAGAAGATCATGTTCGAGCCGTTCAGCCGGGCAGACGATCACCGGACGACCAAGGTGCAGGGCACCGGTCTTGGCATGGCCATTGCAAGAAACATCGTCAACCTGATGAATGGTGACATTCAGGTCGAAAGCGCTCCCAACAAGGGAACGAAGATCACGGTCACGGTCTATCTGAAGCTTCAGGAGAACGAGAAGGAACAGGAAAAAGAACTGCTCGATCTGCCGGTACTGGTCGTGGACGATGACAAGACCTGCTGCGAAAGCACCGTTGCGACCCTTCAGGAGATCGGCATAGCGGGCGAATGGGTCCTGACCGGTAAGGAAGCTGTGGAGCGCTGCTATGCGCGTCATGAGACCAACAGTGACTATTTTGCGGTGATCCTGGACTGGAAGATGCCGGAAATGGACGGTATTGCAACGGCCAGAAGGATTCGGGAATGCGTCGGGGAGGACGTCACGATCATCATCCTGACTTCCTTTGATTTCAGCGAGATCGAAGAAGAAGCCAGAGCGGCGGGCGTGAATGCGTTTATGGCAAAACCGCTGTTCCGTTCCCGTCTGACGGCAACTCTGCGGCAGTTTACATCCGGGAAGAAGGAGAAAAACGCCCGGAACTATCTGGAAGACTTTGCGAAGGAAAACTATGCGGGTAAGCGGATCCTTCTTGTGGAAGATAACGAGCTGAACCGTGAGATCGCAACCGAGATCATAGGCATGACGGGCGTGACCATTGACAGCGCCGAAAACGGAAAAATTGCAGTCGAAAAGGTGATGGAAGCGCCAGAAAAGTGGTACGATCTCATTTTTATGGACATCCAGATGCCCATCATGAATGGTTACGAAGCCACTGCTGCGATCCGTGCGCTTGCCGGCAGCCGGGGCAAAGTGCCCATCATTGCCATGACGGCAAATGCCTTTGCCGAGGACGTGCAGCTGGCAAAGAACACCGGCATGAACGAGCATATCGCCAAACCGCTTGATTTGAATAAGCTGAACGATGTGCTGAAAC
>CABQHF010000316.1 GCA_902463905.1 uncultured Faecalibacterium sp.
CCGACGGGCTCACCTATACCTTTTATTTAAAGAGCGGCCTGACCTACACCGGCACAAAAGGTGCCGCCACGGACTACGCCATCACCGCTGAAGATTTTGTGTATGCGTTCCGCCGGATATTCGATGACCAGACGGCTTCTCCTTATGCGGTGGAGTTTTCTGCCATCCGCAACAGTGCCGCTGTGCTGGACGGCACTGCTGACCCCAGCACGCTGGGTGTATCGGCCAACGGAGACCTGACACTGGTGTTCCGCCTGAGTGAGCGGGATGACACCTTCCTCTCCAAGCTCACCCTGCCGGGTGCCATGCCCTGCGACGAAGCCTTTTTTGAGAGCACCCGCGGCACCTACGGCCTGAGCAGCGCTTCCACCCTTTCCAGCGGAAGTTTCTACATCTACAACTGGACGGCCAACGGCCTGTTCCTGCGCCGCAGTGCCGCTTCCCCGCTGGTGAACAACCTGCGCCTTGTGCAGAACACCAGCAGCACCGACAAGAGCGCGGCCCAGCTCATCGCGGACGAAAAATGCTCCGCCGCACTGGACGACACCGCCGAGGCCACCTCCCTGCAGAGCGTGGAATACTCCGACACCACCTGGGCGCTGCTGTTCAATGCGTCTGAAGGCTCGGTGTTTGCCAACATTGCTTTGCGGCAGGCACTGGCCGGTATCGCCCTGCAGAACCTGTCCATCCCCTCTTCGGGGCTGTTCACGGAGGTGACCGGCCTTGTGCCGGACGGCCTGACCGTGGACGGCATCGACTACCGCGATGCTGCCGGGGACCTGCTGCCCACCATCCCGGATGCAAAGGCACTGTACCTGCAGGCCCGGCAGGGCATGGCCAGCTCCGACTTCAACGGGGTGACCATTCTGCTGCCCCAAGGCTCCGGCTTGACCGAGACGGTGGAGCAGATCAACGGTGCCTGGCAGAAAGACTGTTCCCTCTTCTTCTCGGTGGAAGAGGTGCCGCAGGAGGAGTTCGACGCCCGCCTTGCCAGCGGCAAATACACCATCGCACTGGCTCCCATCCGGGCCGAGGGCGGCAGCGTATACCAGATGCTACAGCAATTTGCCGGAGACAACAATCTGACCGGTCTCACCGACCCGCTCTATGCCGGGACCCTGTCTGAAAGCATCCAGCGCACCGGCACTGCTCGCTGCCAGCTGCTGCGCGATTGTGAACGCCAGCTGCTGGAGGGCTGCACCGTGGTGCCGCTGGCCGCCCAGCAGAAGCGTCTGCTGGTGGCTGACGGCGTGGAAGGACTGGTGTTCGACCTCTTCACCCCGGTGCTGGACCTGACCTACACCACGAAAAACTGACCCGACCGTTTTCGGCGCGATCCGCTCTTGACATTTGTCCCCTGCTTTGCTACAATAATAAAGCAGTGTGCAGGGTTAGCTCATCCGGTAGAGCGACTGCTTCCCAAGCAGTAGGCGGCGGGTTCGAGTCCCGTATCCTGCTCCAGCACAACAAGCCCCCGGTCTTGCACGAATTTCGTGTAGGGTCGGGGGCTTGTTTTATGCTGCTCTTGCGTTTTTACCGGTACTGTGCTATACTTCTCTGCGAACTGAACAAAAACAGCAGGTGCGTTCCGCCGCAGGCGCTTTGCCGCGGCAGGAACGTTAAAAGGGAAGCGGGTGCAAATCCCGCACGATCTCGTCACTGTGATAAGGGAGCCCGCGGCCCGGGTGCTTCTGGCACCGGCCACTGAAGCGTTGCTTTGGGAAGGCGGCGGCGGGCGCAGATCTTTCAGCCAGGAAACCTGCCTGCTGTTGGTACAGGAGCGCACCGCTCCGGACCACGAGGAATTGGTCGTGCCGAAAAGCCTATGGATCATGGGTCTTTTTGTGTTGCCATTCCGCAAACAGAAAGGCCTTTTTTGTTTGCGGAAAACGCCCTTTCAGCGCCTTGTTCAGGGGTATGCAAACTGTTCTATACGAACAAAAAGGAAAGGAATTCATCATGAGAAAACGCAACATCCGCAAGGCTGCTGCCGCCCTGACTGCCCTGGCTCTGTGCGCCGGTGTGCTCAGCGGCTGCGGCGGCGCCGCATCCAGCAC
>CABQHF010000317.1 GCA_902463905.1 uncultured Faecalibacterium sp.
CCGCCGGTGAGGGTGGCGATCTTGTTTTCCAGTTCTTCCTTGTTCATCAGGTAGTGGTTGCCCTCGTCCACCTGCATGGTATAGCCCAGGGCACCCGACGTGCGGGGGATGATGGTGATCTTCTGCACCGGGGCGGAGTTGGTCTGTTTGGCTGCCACCAGTGCGTGGCCGATCTCGTGGTAGGCCACGATGCACTTTTCCTGGTCCGTCAGGATGGAGTTCTTTTTCTGGTAGCCTGCAATGACCACCTCGATGCTCTCCTCCAGGTCCGCCTGGGTCACGCTCTTGCGCCCGGCCCGTACCGCCCGCAGAGCGGCCTCGTTGACGATGTTGGCCAGCTCGGCACCGGAGGCACCGGAGGCCATGCGAGCCACGGTGTTGAAATCCACACCCGGTGCCATGGCCACTTTCTTGGCGTGCACCTTCAGGATCTCTTCGCGGCCCTTCAGGTCCGGCAGCTCCACCGGCACCCGGCGGTCAAAGCGGCCGGGACGGGTCAGAGCCGGGTCCAGGGAATCCGGGCGGTTGGTGGCTGCCAGGATGATGACCCCCGTGTTGCCCTCAAAGCCGTCCATCTCCGTCAGCAGCTGGTTCAGGGTCTGCTCCCGCTCATCGTTGCCCCCCAGATTGCCGCTGTTGCGCTTCTGGCCAATGGCGTCGATCTCGTCGATAAACACGATGCAGGGGGCCTTTTCCTTGGCCTGTTTGAACAGGTCCCGGACCTTGGAGGCACCCATGCCCACAAACATCTCCACAAACTCGGAGCCGGAGATGGAAAAGAAGGGCACGTTGGACTCACCTGCCACGGCCTTGGCCAGCATGGTCTTGCCGGTGCCCGGAGGGCCCACCAGCAAAATGCCCTTGGGCATGGAAGCACCGATCTCCTCGTACTGCTTGGGGTCATGGAGGTAGTTGACGATCTCCTGCAGGTTCTCCTTGGCCTCGTCCTCGCCGGCAACGTCCGCAAAGCGGATGCCGTGGGTAGACTGCACATAGACCTTGGCGTTGGACTTGCCTGCGCCGCCAAACATCATGGCACCGGGGCCGCCGCCTGCCTTTTCCATGAGTTTTTTGTTCATCTGGTTGCCGATGAAGCTGAACAGCAGGATGGGCAGGGCAAACCAGATCAAAAAGCTCAACACCGGGGAGCCCTGCTCCACGATCTCGCTGGAGAACTGGGCTCCGGCATCGTAAAGACGCTGGGTCAGGCCCGGGTCATCCATGAGGCCGGTCTTGTACACCTGCTTTTCTTCTTTATCGGTAAAAACGATCTGGTTGGACTGGATGTCCACCTTGCCGATGTCCTTTTCTTCAGTCATGGACATAAAGGTGCCATAGTCCACTTCTTTGATCTGACGCTCGGTGAACCAGGGCATGACCACAAGGTTGAGGGCCAGCAGCACCAGCAGCACGATGGCGTAATAAATAGCCAACGGCTTTTTGGAAGGTTTGACTTCCTTCATAGGGGTTTTCCTCCTTCATATCAGTATCTGAGTGTGTCTGCATCTCATTGATCGTAGTATAGCACTGCCCAAAACAGCTTAACAAGCAGCTTGAGGGCTTGTTTCCAAAAACTTATCAGTTTTTTAACAAACGTCCTTCGTAAATTCTGGAAAATTCTGCCCACGGATTTGTGAATTTGTTTCATCCAAACAGTGAGCCAACCTTCTTGACAGGCTCTGGAAACCATGCTAAACTTATCTCACTTTGAAAAAAGCACAAATGCGTTGACGGGGATAAAACGATTTTCTTCTGCGTACAGAGAGCCGCCGGGTGGTGCAAGGCGGGTGCAGAGGGTTTCGGTTACTGGCCCCTGAGCGGCAGGGCTGAACACACAAGTAGGCTCTGACGGATGTCCACCGTTACAAGGACAGCGATTCGCCGCAAAAAGCCGATCGTGCAAAGCGGCTGTGCCCAAAGGCGCAGCAAAGAGAGTGGTACCACGGGTGCCCTGTAGTTTGAACTTTACAGGCTCTCGTCTCTCAAGGTTTTCGCCTTGAAAGACGGGAGCCTTTTCGTAT
>CABQHF010000318.1 GCA_902463905.1 uncultured Faecalibacterium sp.
ATGCCGACAAGTACAAGGGCATCCCCACCGGGTTCCGCCTGCTGGACACGGTGCTCACCGGCCTTGGCCGCGGTGACCTGATCATCCTGGCCGCCCGCCCCGGCATGGGCAAGACCAGTTTTGCGCTGAACATCGCCACCCGCGTGGCCATGCAGCAGAAGGTGCCGGTGGCCATCTTCAGCCTGGAAATGACCAAGGAGCAGCTCACCAACCGCATCCTGTCCGCCGAGGCCGGCATCGACAGCCAGGCTTTCCGCACCGGTGCCCTGCGCGCCGAGGACTGGGAGTATCTGGCGCTGGCCACTGAAAAACTCCACGATGCACCGATCTATATGGACGATACCTCCGGCATCACCATCACCGAGATGAAGGCCAAGATCCGCCGGGTGAACCAGGACCCCACCCGCCCCAACGTAGGTCTGATCGTCATCGACTATCTGCAGCTGATGACCACCGGCCAGCGCACCGAGAACCGCGTGCAGGAGATCAGTTCTATCACCCGGAACCTCAAGATCATGGCCAAGGAAATGAACGTGCCCATCATTGCCCTGAGCCAGCTGTCCCGTGCGGTGGAAAAGCAGGGCAACAACTCCAGCCACCGGCCCCAGCTGTCCGACCTGCGTGATTCCGGTTCCATCGAGCAGGACGCCGACTGCGTCCTGTTCCTGTACCGCGATTCCTATTACGCCAGCCAGAACCCGGACGGTGCCGAGGTGGATGCCGACACGGCCGAGTGCATCGTGGCCAAGAACCGCCATGGTGAGACCAGTACCGTGCCGCTGGGCTGGGACGGTGCCCACACCCGCTTCATGGATGTGGATTTCAAGCGCTGAACCGATGAAAAACGAGAAAGACTGCCGGGCTGCGGTGCGGGATTTCTGCCTGCAGAACCGGCTTTTGTGTCCGGGGCAGCCGCTGCGGCTGGCGGCGGCGGTTTCCGGCGGGGCCGACAGCATGGCGCTGCTGCTCCTGTTGCGGGCGCTGCAGCCGGAGTTCGGCTACACCCTCTCAGCCTGTCATGTGAACCACGGCCTGCGCGGCGCCGCCGCCGACCGGGACGAAGCCTTTGTGCGGCAGGCCTGCGGGGCACTGGGGGTGCCGCTGCGGGTGTTCCACGCGGCAGAACTGGCCGACACGGTGGATGCGCCGCCGCCCCACGCCGGGGAGGACTGGGCCCGCCGCCTGCGCTATGCCTGCTTTGAACGCCTGTGCGAAGAGGGGATAGATGCCGTGGCAACGGCCCATACTGCAAATGACCAGGCCGAAACGTTGCTGCTGCGGCTGGCCCGGGGCACCGGGCTGCACGGCGCGGCAGGCATCCGGCCCCGGCGCGGGTGTTATCTGCGGCCGCTGCTCTGCCTGAACCGGGCCGACACCGAGGCGGTCTGCCGGGCGGCCGGGCAGACATGGGTCACCGATGAGACGAACGAGACGGACGCCTACGCCCGCAACCGGCTGCGCCGGGCGGCACTGCCTGCTTTGCAGAGCACGAACGAGGCGGCGACGGAAAATCTGGCCCGCTTCTGCGAGAAGGCGGCGCAGGCCGATGCCTACTTTACCCAAAAGGCCGAAGCGCTGCTGATGGATGCCCGCCTGTCGGACACGGACCCCGTGTGCTGGCGGCTGGAGCCGCTGGCGGCAGCGGATGCGCCCATTCTGGAAACGGCCCTGCACCGTCTGGCGGCCCCGGTGCGGGACCCGGAAGAAAAATATATCCGGCTGTTGGCGCAGCTGGTGCAGCAGGGCAGCGGAGCCGTGCAGCTGACCGGGAAGGTCCGCTTCTGCGCGGCAGATGGGGTGCTCCGGCAGGAAACACAGGCCGAATCCGCCGGCTGGGACGCCGATGCGGCGGCCGCATTTACCGCAGCCCTGCAGGCCGGAAAACCGGCCCGGATGCCTCTGCCGGGGGGCAAAACCCTGACTGCACGGGTGTTCCCGGCGGATTTTGAAGAAAAAATACAAGTCGTTCATAAAAAAGACTTAAAAAATCGGGCGGATTATGCTAGAATAACTACGTTGTA
>CABQHF010000319.1 GCA_902463905.1 uncultured Faecalibacterium sp.
TCCTCGAACTGCTCGCCGCGCTGGTGCGGAGTGATGGCCACGATGCGCTCATGGCCGTCCAGCAGCTTGCGCACATTGTCCAGAATGACCTTGCGGTCGCCGTTGCCGCACACAAGGTCTGCCTCCATGAACTGGGCGGCCTCCTCTGGGAAAGCCTGCGGATAGCAGCCGGTGAGCACAGTCACGGCACCGGGGTTCTCGCGCTTGGCGCGGCGCAGCCACTTGCGGCTCTTCTGGTCGCCAAAGTTGGTCACGGTGCAGCTGTTCACCACGAACACATCCGCCGGTTCGCCTTCCGGTACGATGGTAAAGCCGTTGGAGCGGAACATCTGCTCCAGGGCCCCGGTCTCGTTCAGGTTGACCTTGCAGCCCAGCGTATAAAAACAAACTCGCATGAGGGATATCCTTTCGACATAAGAGAGTTCAAAATTGCAGTACTATTCATTATATAACAGAGCAGCCCTGCAGCGCAAGAGCGGATCTTGCACGGTCCAGTGTTCTGGGGTGGAAAACCGTACCGGGGCATGGAGCTGCCGGGTGCCGCATACATTGCAGCAGACGAGATCACGGGGGAGGGGACCGGAATGGAACGGAGAGATCTGGCATTGCTGTGCGCGGGGGTCCTGTGCTTCTGGCTGTTTGCGCTGGCCTTTGGCACGGCACAGGGCAGGGGTCTGACAGTGCAGGCAGTGCTGCCCACAGCAGCCCCGGCGGTGGAGGAAAGTGCTCCGGCAGTGGCTGCGGCGGCACAGCCGCAGCTGGCGCTGAACTGCCGGGCTGCCATTCTGGTGGATCAGGATTCCGGCACCGTATTATATGAGAAGAACGCCGATGAGCAGATGCCCATTGCTTCCATCACCAAGGTGATGACCCTGCTGCTCACCTTTGAGGCCATCCATGACGGGCGCCTCACCCAGGAAACGACCGTGCCGGTGAGCGAGCACGCCTACCATATGGGCGGCAGTCAGATCTGGCTGGAACCGGGGGAACAGTTCACACTGGACGAGATGATCAAGGCCATCTGTGTGTCCTCGGCCAATGATGCCGCTGTGGCGGTGGCGGAACTGGTGGGCGGTAGCGAACCGGCCTTTGTGGAGCGCATGAACGCCCGCGCCGCCGAGCTGGGTATGGAGCACACTACCTTCCACAATGCCTGCGGACTGGATACCGAGGGGCATCTTTCCACCGCACGGGATGTAGCGGTGATGAGCCGCCAGATCCTGAACACCTGCCCGGAGGTGCTGCACTATACAGGCATCTGGACCGACACGCTGCGCGGTGGTGCCACCCAGCTGGTGAACACCAACAAGCTGCTGCGCCGCTACAACGGCATCACCGGACTCAAGACCGGCACCACCGGCGGGGCAGGGGTGTGCATCAGCGCCAGCGCCACCCGCGACGGCCTGCGGCTCATCGCGGTGATCCTGGGAGCTCCCTCCAGCAAGGATCGTTTTGACGCGGCCACCACTCTGCTGGATTATGGATTCGGAGCATGGCAGGCGGCCCCGCTGCCGGAGCCGGACACCCAGCCACTACAATTAAAAGTAACAGGCAGCGCGGAGGACAGCGTGCCGTTGGATTACTCCGCTCTGCCGCAGACGGTGCTGCTGCCGCGGGAGGGCGCGGCAGAACTGACCGTGCGGGCCTGCCTGCCCCAGCAGCTGGAAGCCCCGGTGGAAAAGGGGCAGGCCGTGGGCACGGTGCAGGTGTACAGCGGCGAGGAACTGCAGGGCGAATATGAGGTGAAAGCCGCCGCCGATGCGCCCCGTATGGACTTTGGCACCGCCTTCGGGCTGCTGTGGGAAAGCCTGAAGGGCTGAGAAACCGAAACATACGCTTCAGCGCACAAAAGCGCAAAATGGTTTGCGCACGGAAACTGGCTGCCTGAACAAATCTGGATGAAGAAACAAAAAAACACTATTAAAATTGTATGAAATCCAAGGATTTTGACCTTGACTTTGCCCGGAGGGAACGGTACACTTATACCAAGATA
>CABQHF010000320.1 GCA_902463905.1 uncultured Faecalibacterium sp.
ATCCACAAAAACGAGGGAAAGCCCGCGGGCCTTCCCTCGTTTTGTTCTGTTCAGGTTTCTGCCAGCGCGGCCAGCACCGCTTTCTGCAGGTCGGTGACCGAGATGGTGCACAGGGCTTTCAGGTCGGCGTCGGAGCCGTCGGTGGGCTGGGCGGCGATCTCCGCCATGGTCTTGCCCTTCAGGGTGCTGCAATAGCCCTCGGCGTGCTCGTACCACTCCTTGTGCAGGGCACTGGCCTCCCGCAGGCCGTACTTGTCGCCCTGCTCGTTCTTGGTGTACACCGGCTCTTCCGGCCCGGAGACCGTGCCGTCCGCGCTGACGGTCAGCTGCGGCTGGGTCATGTCCCCGATGGCGCTGGTCACCCGGCCATTGCTGTCCACGGTCAGGGCCGCCAGCGTGATGTCTGCCTGGACGTGGGCGTCCTGGTCATCCGTGGCGGCAAGGTCCTGGGGCAGGTCTGCCGCGATCAGGCTCAGAGTCGCCCGGTCACCCTGGGCGGCTCCCAGTGCTTTGGCCTGTTCGCAGGCGCGCACCACGGCGTCCCGGTAGCGGTCCACCGCGATGGTGCAGCCGGACACAAGGTCGGCGTCCTGCGGCTTGCCGTTTTCATCCGTTTTCAGCTTCTTTACCTCGTCCGGGGTCCTGCCGGTCAGATAGTCGGCAAACCAGTCGGCCTGCTCGGCCCACCCTTTGCCGAGGGAGGACGCCGCCGCCAGCGGGTAGTCCTCCCCTTTTGTGCGCTTGGACCGCACATCCTCCGGAGTGGTCACGCTGCCGGTGCTCCCGCCGGAGACCGAAAGTTCCAGCTCGTCCAGCATCACGTCGGCCAGTTTGCCGTCGGCGTCCAGCACCACAGCCGCAGCGGCAGTGGTGATCTTGCCGGCCCGGTCGCTGCCTGCGGCCTCGGTCACAACGCCAAGACCGGTGCGCCAGGCCTGCTCCTGCCCGGCTGTGCCGCCGCTCATGGCACCGGACCCACTGCCGCTCATGGACCCGGCTCCGCTGCTGCCCGGAGCGCCGCCCCGGCCGCAGCCGGTCAGCGCCAGCGCAGCGGCCAGCGTACAGCCCCAAAACACCCGAAAAACCTGCTTCATGGTACACTTGCTCCTTTTGCTCCCGCGCAGCCGCACGGGCTTTGGAGCTAGTGTGCCCCCTGCCGGGGCAATTATGAGCGCGCCCTTACATCAACGGGCTGAGCAGGCGCAGCACGCTGTCCAGCAGGGTGCCGGGAATGCTGGTGCGGCAGTCCGAAATATGGATCTCGCGGCACTGCGGCAGGGTGGCCCGCACATCGTCCCGCAGGGCAGCCACCTGACTGTTGTACTGCAGCAGCACGCCGCACTCAAAGTGCAAAAACAGGCTGCGGTAATCCATGTTGATGCTGCCCACCACGGCTGCCCGGTCGTCGCTCACCCAGCACTTGGCATGCAGGAAGCCCGGGGTGTACTCGTAGATGCGCACCCCCGCCTGCAAAAGCGGCAGGTAGTAGGAGCGGCTCAGGCGGAACACCAGCTTCTTGTCCGGGATGCCCGGCAGCACCAGCCGCACATCCACCCCGCGCTTGGCGGCGTTTTTCAGCGCATCCAGCATCTCTTCGCCCACAGCCAGATAGGGCGTGTAGATATACACATACTGCTCGGCCCGGGCCAGCAGGTTCAGGTACACCGTCTCCGCCACCGGCTCTTCGTCCAGCGGGCTGTCGGCGTAGGGCTGCACGATGCCGTCCTGCACCGGGTGTGCACTGTGCTGGGGGCGGAAGGCGCTGTAGTCCGTCTCACTGGGGCGGAAAGCGTTCCAGAAGTTGAGGAACATCACGGTGAAATTCCACGCAGCATCGCCCTCGATGCGCAGGGCGGCGTCCTTCCAGTAGCCGAAGCGCTGCTCCGCGTTGATATACTCGTCGGCCAGGTTCACGCCGCCGGTGTAGGCGATGCGCCCGTCGATGACCACGATCTTGCGGTGGTCGCGGTGGTTCATCACCAGCGAGAGCA
>CABQHF010000321.1 GCA_902463905.1 uncultured Faecalibacterium sp.
ATCGAGCACGACATGAGCCTGGTCATGGGCATCTGCGAGGGCATCGCGGTGCTGAACTTCGGCCGCATCATTGCCAAGGGCACCCCGGACGAGATCCGCAACAACCCCCAGGTCATCGAAGCCTACCTGGGCAAGAAGGAGGGCTGAGCGATGGCAGATACCATCCTGAAGGTCGATAACATCAACGTGTATTACGGCAATATCCACGCCGTAAAGGGCGTTTCCTTTGAGGTGAACGAGGGCGAGATCGTGACCCTGATCGGTGCTAACGGTGCCGGTAAGTCCACCACCCTGAAAACCGTTTCCGGTCTGCTGAAGCCCCGTACCGGGGACGTGCTGTACCGGGGCAAAAGCATCAAGGGCGTGCGCGCCCACAAGATCGTGGAAGCCGGTCTGGCACAGGTGCCGGAAGGCCGCCATGTGTTCCTGCACATGACCGTGGAGGAGAACCTGGACATGGGGGCCTACACCCAGCCGGCTTCCACCATTGCCCCCAACAAGGAAAAGGTGTTTGAGCTGTTCCCCCGCCTGAAGGAGCGCCGCAAGCAGCTGGCCGGCACCATGTCCGGCGGCGAGCAGCAGATGCTGGCCATGGGCCGTGCGCTCATGAGCAACGCTTCCATGCTGATGCTGGACGAGCCCTCCATGGGCCTGTCGCCCCTGCTGGTGCAGGAGATCTTTGACATCATCCGCAACATCCACAAGGAGGGCATGACCATCCTGCTGGTGGAGCAGAACGCACAGATGGCCCTTTCCGTGGCCGACCGTGCCTATGTTCTGGAGACCGGCCGCGTGGTCATGGCCGGCACCGGTGCCGAGCTGCTGACCAACGAGCGGGTGCGCAGCGCGTACCTGGGCGGCTGAGCCTTTTTCAAGACACGACGCGATGCGGGAGCCGCTGCACAAAACAAGGTGCAGCGGCTCCTGTTTTTTCGGGCATACACTTTACTTTCGTAAAAGAATGTGCGATAATTTAACCAGTGTTTTTGGTTTCTGGAACCGCCGCCTGTTGGGAAAGCAGGTGAGCTGACAACACAAAGAGGGGTACTATCTATGAGCAAGATCATCATCCCGGAAAACTACACGCCCGCGCTGAACCTGTACGACACCCAGCGCGCCATCGGCACGGTGAAGCGGCTGTTCGCCGATACCCTGTGCGCCACGCTGAACCTGTACCGCGTGTCTGCGCCGCTGTTCCTGGAGGCCTCCACCGGCCTGAACGACGACCTGAACGGCGTGGAGCGCAAGGTCACCTTTGACATCAAGGACAGCGGCACCGAAGCACAGGTGGTGCAGTCGCTGGCCAAGTGGAAGCGCAAGGCCCTGAAGGACTACGGCTTCCGTGTGGGCAAGGGCCTGTACTGCGACATGAACGCCATCCGCCGTGATGAGGAACTGGACAACCTCCACTCCGTGTATGTGGACCAGTGGGACTGGGAAAAGGTCATCCGGGAGGAGGACCGCAATGAGGCCTACCTGAAGAGCGTGGTGCGCTCCATCGTGTCGGCCGTCTGCGCCACGGAGATGAACCTGCACGCCATGTTCCCGCAGCTGCAGGACCTGCCCCTGCACACCCCCAATGTGATCTTCATCACCACCCAGGAGCTGGAGGACAAGTACCCGGACCTGACCCCGAAGGAGCGCGAGAATGCCTTCGTGAAGGAGAACGGCACCACCTTCCTGATGAAGATCGGTGCCCCGCTGAAGAGCGGCAAGCCCCACGACGGCCGCGCTCCGGACTACGACGACTGGGATCTGAACGGTGACCTGCTGTTCTGGAACGATCCGCTGCAGTGCAGCTATGAGCTAAGCAGCATGGGCATCCGCGTGAGCCCGGAAAGCATGGACAAGCAGCTGACCATGGCCGGCTGTGACGACCGCCGCGCCCTGCCCTTCCACAAGGCCGTGCTGAACGGCGAGCTGCCCTACTCCATCGGCGGCGGCATCGGCCAGAGCCGCCTGTGCATGCTGCTGCTGGGCAGCGT
>CABQHF010000322.1 GCA_902463905.1 uncultured Faecalibacterium sp.
CACGGTTGGTGGCAGCCATCACGATGATGCCGTCGTTGGCCTCAAAGCCGTCCATCTCCACCAGCAGCTGGTTCAAAGTCTGCTCGCGCTCGTCGTGGCCGCCGCCCAGACCGGCACCGCGCTGACGGCCCACTGCGTCGATCTCATCAATGAAAATGATGCATGGCATCGTCTTTTTTGCCTTGTCGAACAGGTCACGCACGCGGGATGCGCCCACGCCGACGTACATTTCCACAAAGTCGGAGCCGGAGATGGAGTAGAACGGCACCCCTGCCTCACCGGCACAGGCACGGGCCAGCAGGGTCTTGCCGGTACCCGGAGGGCCCACCAGCAGCACGCCGTGGGGGATGCGGGCACCCAGCGTATTGAACTTGTCCGGGCTCTTGAGGAACTCCACCACTTCCTTGAGTTCCTCTTTTTCTTCGTCCTCACCGGCAACGTCGGCAAAGGTAGCGGTCTTTTTGTTCTCGCGCTCATCCTTCACGCGGGCCTTGCCCACGTTCATGATGCCGCCGCCGGCACCGCCGCCGCGCATCATGGAGAACAGCAGGAAACCGGTGCAGCCCAGCATGGCCAGATAGAACAGGATCTCCATCCAGGGGATGCTCTCCTTGAGCGGGGTATAATCATACTCCATCGGGGCATCGGGGTTTGCTTCGTCGTAGGCTGCAATGTAGCTGTCCACATTCTTGACGAACATGGAGGCATAGGGCAGCTTGTAGCGCACGGTCACGGTGCCGTCGCTGTTCTTCTCGGCCCCGGTGGAGCCGGAGGAGGAAGAGGACAGCATCCCGGACAGCAGCCCGCCGGTGGACTGCACCGTGCTCACGGACGACGGGTCCGGCAGGTCCAGCTTGCCCTCCTTGAGGGTCATGGTGAGCACACCGGTGTTCAGGTCCAGCGTGAACTTGGTGACCTGCAGGTTCTCAAAATACTGCACCGCCGTGGAGTAAACCATGGAGGACGAGCCGCCGCTGCTGCTGCCGCCGCCCAGCACGCTCCATACCATGAGCACGGCAGCCAGTGCCAGTGCCAGGATCAGCGGGTTGAAACGAGGTTTCTTCGGTTGCAAAAAAATCAACTCCAGTTCAGGGTGAATTTGATCCGGGACTTACTTCGTGTAGATCTCGGGCTTGAGCACGCCCACATAGGGCAGGTTGCGGTACTTTTCGTCGTAGTCCAGGCCATAGCCCACCACGAATTCGTCCGGCACCTGGAAGCCCTCGTAATCGGGCTGAATGTCGGCCTTGCGGCGGCTGGGCTTGTCGAGGATGGTGCAGATCTTGACCGAGTTGGGGTTGCGCATCTTGAGCATGGGCACCAGCTTGGACAGGGTGACACCGGTGTCGAGGATGTCCTCCACGATCAGCACATCCTTGCCGGACAGGTCGCCGTCCAGATCCTTGATGATCTTGACCAGACCGCTGGTCACGGTGTTGCTGCCGCCGTAGCTGGACACCACCATGAAGTCGATGCTGCAGGGAATGGTCACTGCCCGCATCAGGTCGGCCATAAAGACCACCGATCCCTTCAGGATGGACACCAGCACGAGGTTTTTGCCCTCGTAGTCCTTGCTGATGCGTGCACCCAGCTCCGCAACCTTGACTTTCAGCTGTTCTTCCGAGACCAGAACGGTCTTGATGTCATCATTCATGCTCATGATGTTTCTCCTTTTTATCCCTTCAAGTTTCCTGTTCCATCTGCAGGATCTGCGTCGTGGTCTCATCCGGTGCAAGGCCCTCGGCAAAGCCGCTGCCGCACACCCAAAGCACCTCGTTACCTGCTGCCAGCAGCGGCAGCGTGTCCCTCTGCTGCGCCGGGATGTCCGCTTCGTTCATCCATTTGCGCAGGCGGTTGTGCACCGCTCGCCCGGCGGGGCGGTAAACATCCCCCGGCTGGCGGGTGCGCAGAACAAGACCAGCATACAACGTAGTTATTCTAGCATAATCCGCCCGATTTTTTAAGTCTTTTTTATGAA
>CABQHF010000323.1 GCA_902463905.1 uncultured Faecalibacterium sp.
CGTTGGCGCCACCCTTCTGCTTGGCACTGATGGCCACACAACCGGCATCTGCCGCATGGAAGTATCGAATCCATTCTTCCGTTACGGCCGGGTCCGCCAGATCGGCCTTGTTCAGCGCATAGAGCTTGGGTTTGCGGGCCGTGATGCGCTCGATCTCCGGGTTCAGGCTGGAAAGCGGGATACGCGCATCCAGCAGCACAAGGCTCGCATCCACATGCTGGATCTCCTGCTCCATCATGCGCAGGGTCTTGGTCATGTGGCCCGGGAACCACTGAATATTGTATTGGTTTGCAAACCGAGTGTCCATTTCGTTCATTTTACCACCCCAAAATCTGTAAAAGGCATAAAGCACAGCAGTACTTTGCCCAGAATATCCCGTTCATCGATGCAGCCCACATAGGTAGAGCGGCTGTCCAATGACTGGTTGCGGTTGTCGCCCATCACGAACACCGTTCCCTCCGGCACCGTGTACGGAAACTCCACATCGTAGCCCAGATAGGTAGGCTCTGCAATGTAGTCCTCCTGCAACACTTCACCGTTCACCTCTACCGCACCGGTGGTGTAATCGATGGAAACGGTATCGCCGCCTTTGGCGATGACACGCTTGACCAGCGGCTTGCCGTAGGAGGTATAGCTGTCCACGATCACCACATCGCCGCGCTGAGGTGTATAGCCTGCGCCCCACACAATGAGTTTATCGCCATTCACCAGTGTGGGCACCATGGAGCTGCCATCCACCTGAATGATGCGGAAGAAAAACGAAAAGATCAGCACCAGCACCAGCGCTGCCGAGATCAATGCCTCGTACCATTCCAGCAGATCCTGCCCGCGCACAGGCTTTGCCTGTTCCTGTTTTTTCATATCCGGTACACCTCGCCCTCTGGTTTTGCATCACTGACCCGATTATATAACATTCTGCCCTTTCTGTGCAAGCCAAAGCAGCCTGCTCCGGGGCCCATCCGCCGGATTTTTGATAAAGAAAAAAGGGACAACAAGGTTGTCCCTTTTCTCCCGTTTCAAATCGGGGATGATCAAATATCGCTCTTGACCTTGGCAGCCTTGCCCGTACGGCCACGCAGGTAGAACAGCTTTGCGCGGCGGACCTTGCCCTTGCGGACAACGGTGACCTTCTCAACGAAGGGGCTGTTGATGGGGAAGACACGCTCGATGCCGACACCGTAAGCCACGCGGCGAACGGTGAAGGTCTCAGCAACGCCGCCGTGCTTCTTTGCGATCACAGTGCCCTCAAAGGCCTGGATGCGCTCACGGTCGCCTTCCTTGATACGAACATCAACGCGGACGGTATCGCCAACGTTGAACTGAGGCTTTTCAGCCTTGATGCTGCCTTCAGAAATAATCTTCAGTGCGTCCATTTTTGAATCCTCCATTTGTTTTTAGACGTTCATGCACGGCACTTTGCCGTCAGAGGACCGCCCGTTTAATGATATTGTCATTAACCCCGCTGTGGTCTCAGCGGACACTAACGCCTAAATAGGATATCACAAAACCCGCGTGAATGCAAGCGTTTTGGCCAAAATAAATGCAAAAATTTTCTGTTTTGTCCAAAGGAATGTCTTTCGTCCTCTGCTCAGGCAAACAGCTGTTTGTCCGCCGTCAAAAACTTTGTACGCAGGATGTTTGCGCTGACGGCAGGCAGGCCGAATTTTTCTTCCAGAAAGCCGGTGAGCAGCGAAGGGTTCAGGTTCAGTTCCTGTGCGGCCGGCATGCACAGATCAATGTGCAGGCTGTCCCCGTCCACAGTGTACTCCACCTGCGGGATGTGATCCTTCAGCTCAATGATCTTGTTGCCCTTTTTTCCGTGCTTTTCCACCGGAGCGCTTTCCAGCGCATTGTACTGATCCAGCACCGCAGCCGCTGCTGCCGGGTAGGTGATGCGATAGCATGCGTAGGCAATGAGGTCCGCCTTCATCTGCACCGGGCCAACATGCGTGATCACGATGCC
>CABQHF010000324.1 GCA_902463905.1 uncultured Faecalibacterium sp.
ATGCAGTGGCCCGCACCCGCATGGAGCTGGGCAGCGAGGAAGCACTGACCGACCACAAGCCGTGGCAGCTGCGCCGTTACCTCGACTATGCCGAAAGCGAGGGCGGCGTGTGTGTGCTGCACCTGATCGCGGACGACCCGGAGCTGTATGCCGGATTGGATGGCAACAAGATCAGCCGGGTGAATGCCGCCCGCCGCGCCTTTATGGAAAAATGGCAGGAATACACCATGAACGACCGGGTGCAGTGGTCCATTGCGGCCCTGCCCAGCGTGCCGTGGGCAAAAAAGATCTTCCCGGAGCTGGACGCAGACGCTGCCATGGAGGCGCTGTGGAAGCTGATCTTTGATGTGTGCCGTGTGACCGGCGGCGACCCGGTGCGCGAGTGGCAGGCCCACATGGAGCGGCTCTCTGCCCTGCGCGACAAAATGAACGCGCTGGATCTGGAAAGCGTGCATTTTGAAAGCAGCAACGGCACCGACCTGACCGTGGGTCTTGCGGATCAGGCTGTGTGGGAGAGCGCCGCCAGCAAGAGCGAAAAGGGCGTGGTGTTCCTGCCCAACATCCCCACGGAAGAAGTGTTCACTGCACCCCATAAAGATAAGGTGGAGGGGGTCGTCTATGGCACCAAGCCCTATGTGTTCAACGGCCAGCTCATCAAGAACTTCCGCGTCACCTTTGAGAAGGGCCGGGTTGTGGACTACCACGCCGAGCAGGGACAGGTGCTGCTGGGCCGTCTGCTGGACGGCGACGAAGGCTCCCGCAGCATTGGCGAAGTGGCACTGGTGCCGGCAAGCAGCCCTATCAACCGCAGCGGCAAGCTGTTCTACAGCACGTTGTTTGACGAAAATGCCGCCTGCCACATCGCTTTTGGTGCCAGCTACCCCGGCACCACGAAGGGCGGCACGGCGCTGACGAAGGAAGAGCTGCTGGCCCGCGGCATGAACCAGTCTCGCCTGCATGAGGATGTGATGATCGGTGCCGAGGACAGTCGTATCACCGGCAAATGCCGCGATGGCCGCACCGTGGAGCTGTTCCGGGACGGCGTGTGGGTGCTGTAAATTGCCCTGCGACGAAAAAATCTTTGAAAAAGCTTGCATAATCGCGGATTGTATGGTATATTCTAGTAGTACGATATAGTTTAACCTGAAACGTGGGCCGCAAGGTCCGCGTTTCTTGTTTGTCTGGAGGTTTTTTATGGCGAAGCAGTCTGGCGGCAATACCGCCCAGAGAGTCGAAGCGCTTGTCCGCCCCACCGTGGAGGGCATGGGCCTGCGCCTGTGGGACGTGGTTTTTGAAAAGGAAGGTCCGGACTGGTATCTCCGCGTGCTCATCGATAAGGACGGCACCATGGATACGGACACCTGCGCGGATGTCTCCCATGCGCTGGACCCCATTCTGGATGAGGCAGACCCCATCGACCAGAGCTATTATCTGGAAGTGGGCAGCCCCGGCCTTGGCCGCAGGCTGACCCGCCCGGAGCACTACGAAGCCCTCAAGGGCCAGAAAGTCCGGGTAAAGCTCATCCGCCCGAACGCCGATGGCGTGCGCGAGTTTGCCGGCATTCTGGCAGGCCGCGAGGGCAGCACCGTCACGGTGGAAACCGAAAACGGCCCCGTCACCTTTGAGGTGAACGCCGCATCCAGCGTGAACCTGTGCGACGACGAAGACCTGTTTGATGAACATAGATAAGAGAGTAAATTACAGGAGGAACCCGAAAAATGGCAGCAGCGAACAATGAATTTTTTGAAGCTCTCTCCATGCTGGAGCATGAGCGCGGCATCACCGCAGAGTACCTGATCGAGAAGATCAAGGCTGCGATCATCATTGCCGTCAAGAAGAACTACGAGGTGGAAGAGGACCACGTGAAGGTGGACATCGACCCCGCCGCAGGCCGCTTTGATGTGGCCCTGATCCAGGACGTTGTGGCCGATGAGGACTGGTACGACGAGCACTC
>CABQHF010000325.1 GCA_902463905.1 uncultured Faecalibacterium sp.
GTATATTCCACCCGGGGCGGCACTTCAGCGTAGACCTTCCGGGTCAGCAGCCCGCTTTCCTCCATCTGCCGCAGCTGAGCGGTCAGAACCTTCTGGGTCACATGACCGATGGACTTTTTCAGCTCTCCAAAACGCTTTGTGCCCGGCATCAGATCCCGGAGGATCAGCACCTTCCATTTATCGCTGATGAGGGTCAGGGTGGTCTCCACCGGGCAAGCCGGGAGTTCTTTGAGGATCTCCTTTTCCATAATTACCTCCAAGGGAATTTCAAGTGGTCATCGTGCCGGATGCACGGATACCACACACAGCTTTACGGCATCATTATAGCTTTCAACAGCAAAAAAAGCAAGCAGCATCGCAATGGTATCTTTCCGGTAACTACACCACAATATTGTGCGTACTTCCATAATCGACACAGGCGTGGTATCATGCAATCACAGGGACGAAAGTTCCAAAGAAATCAACACCTCATCGCAACATCCAAAGGAGAACCCATTATGAAAAAGCTGATTGCAAGTGCCGCCTCTCTCACCCTCGCTGCCACGATTCTGGCCGGTTCGGCCAGTGCAGCCTCCCCGCTGGACTTCCTGAAGGAATTCAGCTGGAAGAATCTGTTCTGCCAGTCCCAGCAGGCCGAGCAGAGCCAGACCGAAAAGGCACTGGCTCTCATCAACACCTTTGCAACGGGCGACACCAAGACCGCCCGCAGCCTGCTGGCAGACGGTTACATCCAGCACAATCTCGCCTACGGCACCGGCGCAGATGCCTTTGTCGGCTCGGTGGAGTATCTGGCTTCGGCTCCGGTCAAGACCACGGTGCAGAACATCCGTGCATTTGAGGATGGCGACAAGGTGTTCCTTCAGACCATCTACAACTTTGCCGGTGCCGGTGAGCAGGTGGCGTTCGACATCTTCCGCTTTGATGAAAACGGCAAGATCGCAGAGCACTGGGACAACCTCGCCGCCGTGACGGAAGCGAATCCTTCCGGCCACACCCAGACCGATGGCACCATGACCATCACGGATCTGGACAAGACCGAGGAGAACCGTGCGTTGGTGAATAACTTCCTGTACGACGTGATGCAGGGCCACAACCTCGGCAAGATGGCCGATTACTTTGACGGTGACACCTACATCCAGCACAACTCCAACATTGCGGACGGCGTTTCCGGTCTGACCGATGCGCTGGCGGCTCTGGCACAGCAGAACATCCAGATGATCTACACCACCACCCATCAGGTGCTGGCCGAGGGCAACTATGTGCTGGCTGTCAGCGAGGGTACCTACGGCGGTGTTCCCACCGCTTACTATGACCTGTGGCGTGTGGAGAACGGCAAGATCGCCGAGCATTGGGATGTGATGGAGACCATCGCAGACCAGTCCACTTGGCAGAATCAGAACGGCAAGTTCTGATGGTTACCGGCAGGTAACTATACCACAATCTTGTGCGTACTTCACAAGCCGCACAAAGCGCATTACAATAAAGCTGTCAAGAAAAAACAATGTATGGAGGTACATCTCATGAATAAAGTCGTAGAATTTCTGAACGCAAACCCGGTGCAGTATCTGGCCACCGTAGGCCGTGACGGCAAGGCCAAGTGCCGCCCCTTCATGTTTGCCGGTGAGCTGGACGGCAAGCTGTGGTTCTGCACCAACAACCAGAAGGATGTTTACAAGGACCTGCAGGCAAACCCCAACATCGAGATCTCCGTTTCCAGCCCGGAGTACGCATGGCTCCGTCTGCATGGCAAGGCTGTGTTCGAGAACAACATGACCGCCAAGGAGATGTGCATCGCAAACCCCATCGTGAAGAGCCAGTACGGCGAGGCCACCAACCCCATCTTTGAGGTGTTCTATCTGGAGGATGCCCACGGCATCATTGCAGACTTCTCCGGCAACCCTCCCTACGAGTTCTGA
>CABQHF010000326.1 GCA_902463905.1 uncultured Faecalibacterium sp.
TTTGGATTCAGACCAATTGCATCGGCCACAAGTCTTATTACAACATCATCGACCTTGCCCGGAGGTACGACCGCAAGGTAAGGTATTTTAAGTACGCCAGTGCCAGTAAATGCGCCGAGCAGATCGTTGAAGAAGAAAGCACAGACGAGTAAGAATGCAGGTCGGCTTTGCGAAAATAAACCTATTGACATGGTACGAAAATAGGTTTATACTATCCCCAACACAAGGAAGGGAGCACAGGCAGATGAAAAATACAGCAGATGCCCGGCACAGGCTGCCCGGGCGAATGCGCTGCTCCCAGACAATTTTCCGGCAGACAGACTGAGAAAAAACAGGAAGATGCCGTTGTCTGGGAGAAGTGCCCGAACATACATCGTCACAATAAAAGGAGAACCGACAATGGCTGATTATAAACTGTGGAACGCACTGAAAGACGCTAAGAAATATCGCTGGGTGGAACTTTCTCACTCGCTGAACAACGAAAGCCCCTACTGGTCCGGCATCCCGGAAGGCTCTGTGGAGCTGGCAAAGACCGTGTGGGACTGGGGCAAGCCGGAACTGGAATGCCTGATCCAGACCTTCAAATTCCCCGGACAGTTCGGTACCCATATCGACTTTCCGGGGCACTTCATCAGGGGCAAAGCATTGTCCGAAAAGTACGATGTGAACGACCTGATCTTCCCGCTGGTGGTCATCGATATCTCTGAGCAGGCCAAGAAAGACCCCCGCTACGCTGTGACGGTGGAGGACATCAAGGCCTATGAAGCAAAGTACGGTCCTATCCCGGATGGTGCGCTGGTGGCTCTGCGCAGCGACTGGTATAAGAAGTGGCCGGATATGGATGCGCTGTCCGGCATCGACGCAGAGGGCAAAGAAAATGCCCCCGGCTGGTCGCTGGAAGCATTGGAGTATATCTACAAGGTGCGCAACGCCGCCGCCAACGGCCACGAAACGCTGGATACCGATTCCTCTGCGGTGGCGGAGGAAAAGGGCGACCTTGCCTGCGAGCGCTATGTTCTGGACAACGACAAGCTGCAGGTGGAGGTGCTTGCAAATCTGGATAAAGTGCAGCCTGCCGGTGCGGTGGTCATTGTTTCTTACCCCCGCATCGAGGGTGCGACCGGTTTGCCCGCACGGGTCTGGGCCATTACCGAATAAGAGCGGAGAAGTGGGAAAATGTCGTTTGAAAAAGCAAAAGCAGATCTGGAAGAAAAAGGCTTGGGAGACCATGTCATTGTGCTGAACGAGTCCTCAGCAACCGTGGCAGAGGCGGCCCACGCACTGGGCGTGGAGCCTGCCAGCATCGCAAAAACGCTGTCGGTTTTGCAGGGCGAAAAGCCGGTGCTCATCGTCACCGAGGGCACGGCAAAGCTGGACAACCACAAGTACAAGAGCCTGTTCCACATCAAGGCCAAGATGATCCCCTACGATGAGGTGGAGGCCTATGTGGGTCATGCTCCCGGCGGTGTGTGCCCCTTTGGAGTGAACGAGGGCGTGGCGGTCTATCTGGATGAGAGCCTGCGCAAGTTCGACACCGTCTACCCGGCGGCAGGCAACGGTCACACCGCCGTCAAGCTGACCTTGCAGGAGCTGGAAGCCGCCGCCGGAGCCGAGGGCTGGGTGGATGTCTGCAAGGAGCCGGAAGGCGAGTAAGGCATCATACAATAAACGCAAAGGGAGTTCTGCCCGGACATTCATCCGTGACAGAGCTCCCTTTTTGCTTCGCAGAGTAATTCACAACACACCTCTATCTTTATTTCTAAAAGCATATAGTTAGCTTCTCCTAAAAGCCCTTGACCTTTTTGCCGGAGCCATGCTGTGTGTGGTGGTGGAAGAGCTGATCCCGGAAATGCCGCAGGGACAGAACTCCAACGTTGGCACGGTGCTTTTTCGGTGGGCTTCAGCGTG
>CABQHF010000327.1 GCA_902463905.1 uncultured Faecalibacterium sp.
AACCTGAAGATCAAGTTCGACGCCATGGCCAGCCATGACATCACCTTTGTGGGCATCATCCAGACGGCCCGTGCGTCCGGCCTGGAGAAATTCCCCATCCCGTATGTGCTCACCAACTGCCACAACAGCCTGTGCGCAGTGGGCGGCACCATCAACGAGGATGACCACCGCTTCGGCCTGTCGGCCGCAAAGAAGTACGGCGGCATCTTTGTGCCCCCGCACCTGGCAGTCATCCACCAGTATATGCGTGAACGCTTTGCCGGCTGCGGCAAAATGATCCTTGGCTCGGACTCCCACACCCGCTACGGCGCACTGGGCACCATGGCCATCGGCGAGGGCGGCGGCGAGCTGGCAAAGCAGCTGCTGGGCCGCACCTATGATGTGGCGCGTCCGGGCGTGGTGGCCATCTACCTCACCGGCAGCCTGCCTGTCGGCTGCGGCCCCCACGATGTGGCCATTGCACTGGTGGGCAAACTGTTCAAGAGCGGCTATGTCAAGAACAAGGTCATGGAGTTCGTCGGCCCTGGCATCGCTTCCCTGCGGCAGGACACCCGCAACGCCATCGACGCCATGACCACCGAGACCACCTGCCTGTCCTCCATCTGGGAGACCGACGAGACCACGCAGAAGTTCCTTGCCGTCCACGGCCGCGCTGCAGACTACAAAAAGCTGGCCCCGGCGGATCTTGCCTATTATGATGGTGTGGTGGAAGTGGATCTGTCGGCCATCCGCCCGATGATCGCCCTGCCCATGCACCCCTCCAATGCCTTTACCATTGAAGAGCTGAACGCCAACCTGGAAGATATCCTGCACGCCTGCGAAGAGGATGTGCAGAAGCTCATCGGCCGCAAGGACGTCTCGCTGGATCTGTGCAGCAAGATCGAGAACGGCAAACTGCGGGTAGATCAGGGCGTGATCGCCGGCTGCGCAGGCGGTCTGTACGACAGCATTTATGAGGCGGCTTCCATCCTCAAGGGTCACACCGGCGGCTGCGGCGACTACGCCCTCAGCGTGTACCCCGGCAGCCAGCCCATCATGATGGAGCTGGTGCGTACCGGCGTGATCAGTGAGCTGATGGCCAGCGGTGCTACCGTGCGCACGGCCTTCTGCGGCCCATGCTTCGGCGCAGGTGATGTGCCCGCCAACGGGGCACTGTCCATCCGCCATACCACCCGCAACTTCCCCAGCCGCGAAGGCTCCAAGCCCGGCAACGGCCAGCTGGCAGGCGTGGCTCTGATGGATGCCCGCAGCATTGCAGCCACCACGGCCAACGGCGGAATCCTGACCCCCGCCACCGATATCGACTACGATCCCACCGTGCCGGAGTACCAGTACGATGCTTCCAGCTACGACACCCGCGTGTATCAGGGCTTTGGCAAGGGCGACTACGATGCTCTGCTCAAGCTCGGCCCCAACATCAAGGACTGGCCGGAGATCGCTCCGCTGGGCGACAATCTGTTGCTGAAGGTCGCTTCCTACATCACCGACCCCGTGACCACCACCGATGAGCTGATCCCCTCTGGTGAGACTTCCTCCTACCGCTCCAACCCCCTGGGTCTGGCAGAGTTCACCCTTAGCCGCAAGGACCCGGAGTATGTGGGCCGTGCCAAGGCCGTGCGCGCAGAGGAAGAAGCCCGCCGCGCCGGTAAGGCAGACGACGCCCTGCTGGCAAAGGTGCACGCCGTGCCCGGCTGCGAGGAGCTGAGCTGGAAGGATCTGCAGATCGCCTCCACGATCTTTGCAGTCAAGCCGGGCGACGGCTCCGCCCGTGAGCAGGCCGCCAGCTGCCAGCGTGTGCTGGGTGCCGGGGCCAACATCGTCACTGAGTATGCCACCAAGCGTTACCGCTCCAACCTGATCAACTGGGGCATGCTGCCCCTGCAGCTGGC
>CABQHF010000328.1 GCA_902463905.1 uncultured Faecalibacterium sp.
CTGTACTTGCTGCGAATAGGTCATAATCATACTCTCCTTTTGACAAATGTCGCTTGGCGGGAACACGGCTGCGCCCTGCCGGCACAGCTCGTCCTCCCGTTTTGCATCGGCTGCGCGGGCCGCTCTCTCTTTCGGCCGCACAGCACTACCACGCATGATTTTATTATAGAGAATGCGCGCGCATTTTGCAAGACATTTCCGCCAAAAATCCGCAATTCTCTTTCTGGTCATTTACATCTAACCGTCAATTCGTCCGCTTTCTGCCGGGCATTTGTCATTTTTCTGTCAATTCTGTCAGCAGGTCCGGTCCATGCCCTGCTGTCCGCGCCCAGCAGACGGTTCCACCGGCCGCAAGGCCCGGATGCAGGCAAATCCGGCCCCGGCTGCTGCCACAGCCATCCAGTGCCGACCGACTTCCAGCCCGAAGAAATTGGCTGCAAACGGAAAGGCAAGGCTGCCCACGCTCTGCCCCAGAGCCAGAAAGCCATAGTTGACCCCCGCATGGGGGAAGCCGAACAGGTCGGTGGAAAGGGCCGGCAGAACCGCCGCCAGCGCCGAGTAGCAGAAGGTGAGGCCCGCATAGCAGGCCACCACGCCCCAGCCCTGTGCAAAGGCAAACCCCGCCGACAGCCCGGCAGACACTGCAAACAGCAGCATGTCGGTGGGGCGGCGGCCGATTCGGTCACTGAGCAGAGGCATCAGCAGGCGGCCTGCCGCACTGCCCACGCTGCCCAGTACCACGCTCCATAGCGCCGCCTGCTCCTCCAACCCGCGCTCCATGCCCAGCTTTAAAATAATGGGGCTGAACAGCAGCACTGCGGGGGTAGAAAAGCACACCGCTCCGGCGCACAGCCAGTACTGCTTTGTGCGCAGCATCTGCTGCGGGGCAAGGTCAATGGTGTTTTTGCCGTTCTCCTGCGGTTTTTGGGTCTGCCCGGTCTGCGGCGGGTCCTGCAAAAGCAGACTGCCCACAAGGCATACCGGCAGGGTGACCGCCCCCAGTGCCCAGAAGGCCCCCCGGATGCCCTGCACGACCCAAAATCCCCGCACTGCCGTGCGCACGAATACGGTGAGGAAGGCACCGCTCAGGCCCACCGCCCCGCCGATGACGCCGGTGGCCAGCCCCTTGCGGCCGGCGTACCACTTCTGGGCGCAGGACTGGATGGACGGATACAAAAACGCCGTGCCCAGCCCCGCCGGGATGCTGAACGCCAGAAAGAACGCCTCTGCGCTGCCCGGCGGCAGCAGGCCCGCCGCAAAAAAGCCGCCGCAGAGCAGGGCGGTGCCCCACAGGCCCGCGCAGCGGGGGCCGTGCCTGTCCTGCAGGAAGCCGCCCAGCACGCACCCCACACCGAAGGCCGCGATGAGGATGCCAAATGCATACCCCGCCCCCTGCTCCGACAGGCCGTATTCCTCCATGACCGGCTGCTGGAACACGCCCCACGCCGCCGGAAGCCCCGTGAGCACCTGAATGGCGGCCCCTGCGGCAAGGATCGTCCACGGGTGTTTTGCTGCAAACTGCTGTTTCATCGTTTCACCTCAAAATCCGTGCAATTTGCGATAGTGTGCCCATTCGGATTGACAATCCGGCAGTTTCCTTTATAATATGATGTACTGGAAACAATTCAATTGACATATAGAGAGGTATTGCAACCATGAAAACACAGGCATTGAAGGGCATGCGCGACCTGCTGCCCGCCGAGCAGACCCTGCGCGACTACATCCAGGGCAAGATCCTGGAGACCTACCGTGCGTCCGGCTTTGAGCGCATCTCCACCCCTATGCTGGAGGACATGGAAAATCTGGACAAGTCCGACGGCGGCGACAACCTGAACCTGATCTTCAAGGTGCTCAAGCGCGGCGACAAGCTCACCGC
>CABQHF010000329.1 GCA_902463905.1 uncultured Faecalibacterium sp.
GCCAAGGCCATCATCCAGGGCAGCTATGCCGAGGGCAACACCCTGACGGTGGACTACGACGGCAGCGCCCTTGTGCTCCGCTGAGAACTTGTCGGGGCGAGGCCCCTCCATCTCGCTTGCGCGAGACCGCTCTGCCGCTTAAAGTCCCCACTGGGGACTTCATTGCTCCGCAAACGCGGATTTTCCCTGTTTTGTACACCAGCTGCAGGCAGACCGCTTGCACCGGTGCGCGGAATATGGTATTATAGAAATTAACATTGATGTGCTTTTCATCGCGGAACAGCCACGGTGGGAAGCACATTTTTGTAACATTATTTTTGAAAGTTGAGTGTGATTTTCCTTTTTATGGACGATGGCAGTATGACGCTTATCCTGGCGCTGGTGGTTCTGGTGGCCTGTTCCGCCTTCTTTTCCGCTTCCGAGACCGCATTTTCTTCCCTGAACCAGATCCGGCTGAAGAGCCGTGCCGAGGACGGCGACGCCTCGGCCGCACGAGTGCTGACCATGGCGGAAAAATATGATAAGCTGCTTTCCACCATTCTCATCGGCAACAACATCGTGAACATTGCAGCCGCTTCCATCGGCACCATCCTGTTCACACGGGCACTGGGTGCCGAGCGCGGTGCCACGATGTCCACCATCGTGCTCACGGTGGTGGTGCTGATCTTCGGCGAGGTGACCCCGAAAAGTTTGGCCAAGGAGATGCCGGAGACCATTGCCACGGCAGTGTCCCCGGTGCTCAGCCTGCTGATGCTGCTGTTCACCCCTCTCACCTGGCTGTTCAGCCAGTGGAAACGCCTGCTGGGACACTTTGTCCACAGCAGCGAGGAGGACACCATCACCGAGGGTGAACTGATGACCATGGTGAGCGAGGCCGAGAACGACGGCGAACTGACCGACCGGGAAAGCGAGCTGATCCGCAGCGCCATCGAGTTCGATGACGTGGAGGTAGAGGAGATTTTGACTCCCCGCGTGGACGTGGTGGCCGTGGAGGACAATACCCCGCTGGACGAAGTGGCCCAGACCTTTGCAGAATCGGGCTATTCCCGCCTGCCGGTCTACCATGACACCATTGATAACATCATCGGTGTGGTACATGAAAAGGATTTCTATCTGGCACGCCTGAAAAAGGAGACCAGCCTGGAAGAGCTGGTCAAACCCACCCTGTACACCACCGGCTCCACCCAGATCTCCCAGTTGCTGCGCACGCTGCGGGAGCAGCACCATCATCTGGCTGTGGTTGTGGACGAGTACGGCGGCACCGAGGGCATCATCACGCTGGAGGATATCCTGGAAGAGCTTGTGGGCGAGATCTGGGACGAGCACGACGAAGTGACTGAGGACTTCCGCAAGCAGTCCGACGGCAGCTGGGTCGTGCTGGGCAGCGCCAGCGTGGATGACCTGTTTGAGACGCTGGACCTGCCGGAGGATGAGGACATCGACTCCAACACGGTCAACGGCCTGGTACAGGAAAAGACCGGCCATCTGCCCAAGGTGGGTGACCGCTTCACGCTAAACCGCTACGAGGGCGTGGTGACCCGCACGGCCAAGCGCCGGGTCACCGAGGTGCGCCTGACCCCGGCCGAAAAGTCCGAACCGAAAAAGGACGAGGACGAAAAGAACCACTACGGCCGCATGACTTCTAAATAACCACAAGAGCCGCTGCACAAAAATGCAGCGGCTCTTGTTATTTGCCGGGCCCGCAGGCCCTTGGCTCTTATGTTCAGAAGGTTACAGCAGGGGGATGCCGGCCTTGGCGCAGGCTTCGCGGGTGGCTTCGTCCCACACGCTGGCCTGCACTTCACCGATATGCACGCTGCCCAGCAGCAGCATGCACAGGCGGCTCTGGCCGATGCCGCCGCCGATGG
>CABQHF010000330.1 GCA_902463905.1 uncultured Faecalibacterium sp.
TCTTCAAGCAGCTGAGCGAGGCTTACCGCAAGATCCGCAACACCGCCCGCTTCATCCTGGGCAACCTGGACGGCTTTGATCCCAACACCGATTGTGTGGCAGATGATCAGCTGCAGGAGATCGACCGCTGGGCACTGGCCGCTCTGGACGACCTGATCGTCAACACCAGCGCAGGCTACGCCGTGTACGACTTCAACAAGGTCTACCATGCGGTGTACAACTTCTGTGTCGTGGCCATGTCCAACTTCTATCTGGACGTCACCAAGGATCGTCTGTACTGCACCAACGGTGCTGCCCGCAAGGCCGCACAGACCACCATGTACAAGATCCTGGTGGCTCTGGATAAGATCATTGCCCCCATCCTGTGCTTCACCAGCCAGGAGATCTGGGACTTTATGCCTAAGACTGAGGGCATGAACAAGTATGTGGTGTTCGAGGACATGCCCAAGGCCGGTCAGTATGCCGCCGACGATGCCTTCAAGGCCAAGTGGGCTCAGCTCATCGCTGTGCGTGACGAGGTCAAGAAGGTGCTGGAGCAGGCCCGTGCCGAAAAGATCATCGGTGCTTCTCTGGAAGCTGCCGTTACCCTGTACTGCAATGATGCCGTCTATGATCTGCTGAACAGCATCCCCATGGATGAGCTGGCCGACCTGATGATCGTCTCCCAGGTGGAGCTGGTCAAGGGCGAAGGCGGTGCTGCCAGCGCCGTCGAAGGCCTGGGCGTTGCAGCGGCCCACGCCACCGGCGAAAAGTGCGAGCGCTGCTGGAAGTATTCTGCTACCATCGGCAGCCACGCCGCACATCCCACCCTGTGCGCACGCTGCGCCAGCGTTGTGGAAGCCTAAAATTTATCAGAAACACGATCGTTTTTGAGGGCGGCGCTCCCTTATACCGGGGAGCGCCGTTTTTTCATACCGGATCGTTTGGGAGTAACCTATGGCATTTGTACTTTTCAATCTGGCCGCGGTGGCGGCGCTGGTGGGCATCGACCAGCTCATCAAGCTGTGGGCATCCAATGTGCTGCAGCCGGTAGGGGCCATGCCGCTCATCCCGCATGTGGTGGAGCTGCGGTTCGTGCTCAATCAGGGCATGGCGTTCAGCCTGCTCAGCGGCAAGCAGCTGTTCCTCATTGCTGCAACCAGTGCAGCTCTGCTGTTGGTAGCCTACGCGCTGTTTTTCCGCAGCCGGGGCAAATACCTGCAGCAGGCGGCGCTCATTCTGGTGCTGGGCGGCGGCATTGGCAACCTGATCGACCGCGTGCTCAACGGCGAAGTGGTGGACTACATCAACCTGCTGTTCATGCGGTTCGCCGTGTTCAACTTTGCAGACATCTGCGTGTGTGTAGGCGTGGCGCTCTGGGTGCTGGTGATCTTTCTGGAAGAGAGCCACTCCGGCAATGCCGACGCCCCGAAGGAGCTGTAAACCATGGAACAGCGTGAATTTGTGGTGGAGCAGGAGACGGCGGGCCAGCGCATTGACCGCTTCCTCAGCGGTGAGGACACTGGCCTGTCCCGCTCGGCGCTGCAGGCACTGGTAGCTGACGGCCATGTGCAGTGCAACGGCAAGACCGTGGCCAAGAGCCTCAAGCTGAAAGCAGGGGACACGGTGCTGCTGGAGATCCCGGACGCAAAGCCCATTGAGGCGGTGCCCCAGGATATCCCGCTGGATATCGTGTACGAGGACGCCCATCTGCTGGTGGTCAACAAGCCTAAGGGCATGGTGGTGCACCCGGCCCCCGGCAACCCGGACGGCACTCTGGTCAACGCCCTGCTGTGGCACTGCAAGGGCAGCCTTTCCGGCATCGGCGGCGAGATCCGCCCCGGCATCGT
>CABQHF010000331.1 GCA_902463905.1 uncultured Faecalibacterium sp.
CACGCGCCGGACCGCTTCGGGGCACTGCTGGTGGTGGGGTTCGTGGTGCAGGTGGCCTTGCAGGCGGTGCTCAACATCGCTGTGGTCACCAATACCATCCCGAACACCGGCATCAGTCTGCCCTTCTTTTCCTCCGGCGGCACCAGCCTGATGATGCTGCTGGGCGAGATGGGCATCGTGCTGTCCGTCTCCCGCGGGGAAACATAAAGGGCGGGCATTTCTGCCCGGAGGGGAGCGCCCTGCCCCGGAAAAGGCCGAAAAAACAGACAAACGACCGGACAAATGCAGTTTGCTGCGTCCGTGCCCAAAAATGGGACCGATGGCCCCCGTTCTGCATACCATGGGGTATCTTTGGCAGAACGGGGGTCTTTGCATGGCAGGGGATTACATCATCACGGGCGGGCGGCCGCTGAACGGAACGGTGCGGATTCCGGCGGCCAAGAACAGCGTGCTGCCGCTGCTGGCGGCGTCACTGCTGTGCAGCGGGCCGGTGCGGCTGTGCGGGGTGCCGGAACTGGCGGACGCGGCGCAGAGCCTTGCGCTGCTGCGCAGTGTGGGCTGCACCGCCTCCCGACAGGGTGCGGATGTGCTGGTGGACGGGGTGCCCGGCAGCGGGACGCTGGCGGCAGGCCCGGCGGCGCAGATGCGGGCGTCCGTCCTGTTCTGTGCCCCGCTGCTGGCCCGGCTGGGGCGGGCACAGACCGTGCTGCCCGGCGGCTGCCGTATCGGGGCACGGCCCATCGACCTGCATCTGGCAGGCCTTGTGCAGATGGGAGCCTGCCCGCAGCTGGAAGGGCAGCGACTGTTGCTCACGGCCCCGGCCGGGCTGCACGGGGCAGATATCACCCTGGGTTTTCCCAGTGTGGGGGCTACCGAAACGCTGCTGCTGGCGGCGGCACTGGCCCAGGGCGAAACGACCCTGCGCGGGGCGGCACGGGAGCCGGAGATCGAAGATCTGGCGGCCTTCCTGAACCGATGCGGCGGCCGGGTGCAGGGCGCGGGCACCGGCACTGTGCGGGTGCAGGGGGTGCGGCGGCTGCAGGGGTGCAGTTTCACGCCTCTGCCGGACCGGATCGCCGCGTCCACCTTTGCCTGTGCCTGCGCGGCAGCCGGAGGAAGGGTGGAACTGGCAGGCTGTGCACCCCGGCTGTATGCGCCGGTACTGGAAATTCTGGAACAAATGGGGTGCAATGTCCTGCGCCGGAGCGATGCCGCCGTCATTACCCGGTTCGGGCCGCTGTACGGGCCGGGGCGGGTGTTCACCGGGGCATATCCGGCGCTGGCCACCGATGCGGCCCCGCTGCTGGCTGCAGCGATGCTCTGTGCAGAGGGTCCCGGCAGCATCGAGGATGTGATCTTTGAGCGGCGGTTCGGCTGCGCGGCAGGCTTTGCGGCGCTGGGCGGCCGGGTGCGGGTGGAAGGCCGCACTTTGTACACCGCGCCGTGCGGTGCACTGCAGGGCACAGAGCTGGAAGCCGCCGACCTGCGGGGCGGGGCGGCGTTGGTGATCGCAGCGCTGGCGGCGCAGGGCAGCAGCCGCATTACCCACACGGAGTTCATCGACCGGGGCTATGCCGATTTTGCACAGAAACTGACGGCTCTTGGTGGGCAAATTGCACGAGAAACCCCGCGCGGGGCTGACCACCCGAAAAAAAGAACTTCAAAAACGTAAATTTGACTTGCATTCACAGCAAAAAGATGATACGATACAGTTATATAAGTGTAGTTTGATATTTCTGTGCGTTCTGCGCAGTTCTACGATAAAATCCGGATGGAGGACAAAGTTATGGCATTGATGCTCGATGAAGAAATGGACGAAAA
>CABQHF010000332.1 GCA_902463905.1 uncultured Faecalibacterium sp.
CGTCGCCGCCGCGGCTCTTGCTCTCGTAGTGGGTCAGCCGGGCGTAGGGCGTCCAGACGATGCGATATCCGGCCTCGCGCACCCGCAGACAGAAGTCCACGTCGTTGAAGGCCACGGCAAAGGCCTCGTCCAGGCCGCCCATCTCGTCCCACACGGCGGTCTTTACCAGCAGGCAGGCACCCGTCACTGCGGAAAAATCCTGCACGGTGGCCGCGCGGAACATATAGCCGCTGCCGCCGGCCTTTTTGTACTTGTGGCTGTGGCCCGCGTAGCCGCCCAGACCGGTGATGACGCCCGCGTGCTGCAGCGTCTCGTCCGGGTAGAACAGCTCTGCGCCGCAGATAGCCGCCCCGCCGGGGTGGGCGCACTGCCGCAGCAGCTCGGTGAGCCAGTCGGCGTTGCGCACCTCCACGTCGTTGTTCAGCAGCAGCAGATAATCCCCGCCGGCATATTTCCGGCCAAAATTATTGATGCCGGAAAAGTTGAACCCTTTTTTCGGGTAGGTGACTACCTGCAGACCATCGTAGCACTGCTGTGCTTTCTGATAGTAGGCAAACGTTTCCGGGTCGGTGGAGTTGTTCTCAATGACAATGACCTCAAAGTTGTCCCAGCTGGTCTTAGCCCAGAGGCTGTGCAGGCACTTTTCCAGATCGTCAATGTGGTCCTTGTTGGGGATCAGGATGCTCACCTTCGGGTCGCCCACGATGTCCCACTTCACCCGGTAGGTACTGGGAAACAGGCCATCCTCCACGGTACCGGAGCGGCCGGTGCGGGCCAGATGATCTGCCAGCGCCTTTTTGGCCGCCGCCGCCACATAGGGCTTGGCCTCCGTACCGCCGGAGGTGGAACCGGCATGCACCCGCCAGTAGTACAGCACCTGCGGCACATGGGCCGCACCGCCGGTGCGCTCCAGCAGACGCAGGAACAGGTCGTGGTCCTGGCTGCCGTCGCACTCCGGGCGTTCGCCGCCCACAGCATCCCACAGTGCCTTTTTGAACACCGCCAGATGGCAGATGTAGTTGCAGCACAGCAGGTAATCCGGCGCATAGTCCGGCTTGAAGTGGGCCACGATGGGCCGCCGGATGCTCTTGGTGAACAGCGCTTCGTCGCTGTACAAAAAGCCGTCCGGCTCGCCACGCTGCCGCAGCTGCAAAACTGCCTTGCCCATGGTGTACATGGCGTGGGGTGCCAGAATGTCGTCGTGGTCGGCCAGCGCCAGATACTCGCCCGTTGCCAGCTGCGCAGCGGCATTGGTATTGGCCGCAATGCCCTTGTTTTCGATCTTTTTGTATACGATGCGTTGATTCTTTGCCCGATATTCCTCCACGATGCGTTGCACCTCCGGGTGCCGGGCATCGGAAGCATCGGCCAGGCACAGCTGCCCGTTGGGAGCCGTCTGGCCTGCGAAGGACTCCAGAAATTCCCGCAGGTATTTTTCCGGGGTATTATACAGCGGGGTCAGGATGCTGATGGTGGGCAGGCCGCAGGTGTCGGCCGTTTTGCCGGCCATCTCGGCGGCCTGCGCCTCCAGCACCTTTTTGCCGGGCAGATAGCGGGCCTTTTTGCCAAAGCAGCGGCGTTTGACAAAGCCTGCGCCCCGCTTGAGCATGGTGGGCAGGCCTTCGTCCTTCGTCAGCTGCACGGCGTAACCGGCCAGCTCTTTTGCGCGTTTCAGTCGCAGATCCATACTCATGCCTCGCCGCGCTGGGTGGCCTTGTAGGCCGCACAGACTGTCTCGGTATCGCCGTTCATTTTCAGGTGGCCGTGGCTCAGCCATGCCACCTTGCTGCACATGCGCTCGATCTGCTCAATGG
>CABQHF010000333.1 GCA_902463905.1 uncultured Faecalibacterium sp.
TGGTCTGGCTGTCGGCGCGGGTCTGCCGGATGTCCGCGATCTCGGCACGGCAGGCATCGCTGCGGGCGGCCAGTGCCGCCACGCTCTCTTCCAGTGAGGTTCGGCGGGCGGCGGCATCCCTGGCCCGCTGTTCCAGCGCGGCGATCTGGCTGTAGGCCAGTTCTGCGTCTTTCTGGCGGGTCACCTGTTCCAGCCGCTTGGCGCTCAGGTCCTGCGCCAGCGCGTTCTGCCGGGTCAGGAAGCTGTCATCGCCTTCCGCGATGCGGCTCATCTCGGCGGTGCGCCGGTCGATCTTTGCGGTGAGCTCTGCCTGCAGCTTTGCGGCGTCCTCTGCCTTTGCGCGGCTGTCGGCCAGCGCAGCCTGCAGGGTGTCGATCTCCTGTCGGCGGGCGTTCCGTGCCGTTTCCAGCTGGGCGGCAGCGGCTTCCAGCCGCTTCTGCTCTGCCTCGGCACGCACCCGGTCGTTGGCTGCGGTGATCTGCTCGCTGGCGGTAGCGGTCAGCTCAGCCTGCAGGGCGTCCACCTGTTCCTTGTACTGGTCGGTCTTTTCCTGCGCGGCAAGGCAGTCCTTCTGCAGCTTTGCGGCCCTGATGCGCAGTTCTTCCATCTCCTGCTTGCGGGTGAACAGCCCGGCGCTGCGCTGCACGCTGCCGCCGGTAAAGCTGCCGCCCGCGTTGATCACCTGACCGTCCATGGTCACCACCCGGCTGCGGAAGCCATTGTCCCGCGCCACGCGGGAGGCCTCGTTGATGTCCTCCACCACGATGATGCGGCCCAGCAGGTTCGACACGATGTTGTCATACCGTGCATCGGCCTGCACCAGGCTGGAGGCCAGCCGTGCGGTGCCGGACAGCCGCCCCCGGAACACCCCGGGCTGCACCGTGTCCAGCGGCAGGAAGGTGGCCCGGCCCGCATTGTCGCTGCGCAGCAGGGCAATGGCCGCCTTGGCCGCGGCTTCGTTTTCCACCACGATGTTCTGCAGGGCCGCGCCCAGTGCCGTTTCCACGGCCACTTCGCAGCCGGGCTCCACCTTCAGGATGGCCGACACCGGCCCGATGATGCCCCGCAGGCGGCGGGCCCCGGCGGCGCGCATGACGGCCTTGACCGAGTTCTGGTAGCCGTCCATGTTCTTTTCCAGCTCCCGCAGCACCGACAGCCGCTGGCGGGCTGCATCCAGCTCCCGGCCCAGCCGCTGTTCGGCGGTGTCGGCCTCGTCCAGCGCAGCCTTGCGGTTTTTGAGCTTGAGTTCCAGCCCGGAGCGCACATTGGCCAGCTGTTTTTCGTTTTCGGTCAGCATCTCCCGGTAGCGGATGGTGTCGGTCAGGTCCTGCCTGGCCGTCTCCCACTGGTCGGTGCCCTCCTGCACGGCCTGCTCCAGTGCCGGCAGGCGCTGACGGGCCGTTTCCTCGGCGGCTTCGGCGGCAGCCTGTGCCACCTGTGCTTCGGTGCGCTTGGCTGTCAGGTCGGTGATCTCGGCCCGCAGGGTGTCCTTTCGGGCACCGCTGGCATTGCTGGCGTCGGCCAGCTGCTCCAGTTCTGCGTTCAGGGCGTCGATCTCCGCCGCCAGCTTCTCGCCCTCGGCTTCCATTTTGGCGGCCACGGCCCGGTGGCGCTGCAGGGCGGCGTCCGCTTCTGCGCCGTCCTGCTCTCCGGCTTCGATCTCGCTGCGCAGGGAAGCGATGCTTTCCTCGTTGCGGAGGATGTCGTTTTCCAGCACGGCAATGCGGCTGTCCGAACCGCTGATCTGCTCGGTGATGCTGCGGATATCCCCATTCAGGCGCTCGACCGCAATGGTCAGCTGCTGT
>CABQHF010000334.1 GCA_902463905.1 uncultured Faecalibacterium sp.
CGATGGTCTCCTCATCGCTGGACAGGTTGGGGGCAAAGCCGCCCTCATCGCCCACGGAGGTGGCCAGACCCTTGGCCTTCAGGATGGAAGCCAGGGCATGGAATACCTCGGCGCACCAGCGCAGGGCCTCCTTGAAGGAGGGAGCGCCCACAGGCATGATCATGAACTCCTGGGTGTCCACGGTGTTGGTGGCGTGTGCGCCGCCGTTCAGGATGTTCATCATGGGCACGGGCAGGCGGTTGCCGTTCACGCCGCCCAGGAAGCGGTACAGGGGCATGTCCAGCGAAGCGGCAGCGGCGCGGCAGGCAGCGATGGACACGGCCAGAATGGCGTTTGCGCCCAGATTGGACTTGTCCTTGGTGCCGTCGGCCTTGATCATGGCAGCGTCGATGGCGTAGATGTCGGAAGCATCCATGCCCACCACGGCGTCGGCGATGACGGTGTTGATGTTCTCAACGGCCTTGGTCACGCCTTTGCCCAGGTAACGGCCCTTGTCGCCGTCCCGCAGCTCCAGCGCCTCGAACTCACCGGTGGATGCGCCGGAAGGAGCGCAGCCCCGGGCCACGGTGCCATCGGCCAGCGTGATCTCGGCTTCCACGGTGGGGTTGCCGCGGGAGTCCAGGATCTCGCGGCCCACAACGGATTCAATTTCCAGATAATTCATATCGAAAACCTCCTGATAGCTGATTCGGCCCGGCTGCCCTGCAGCAGCTGGACGATCTGTATAGATAGTTACATCTAACTAACCAAGAACATCCTACCACGGTTTCTCAAAAGGTGCAAGAGCTGGGCGGAATGTTTGTGGGTGTAAACTTTGTGCAGGAGCGTTGGAGCTGCTTTCAGCGTGCCCGGCGGAGCCTTTGAATATTCTGCATGGCGATCATATGATTTTTGTATGGCAGATATACTAAAAATAGACTTTACATTTTGGCAGGCAAGACCTATACTGGAACGCGGTCAAGTTTTTCAATGATATATGGTATCTGGATCACCATAGAGGAGGATTATAATATGAATAAGGATCTGACGGTCGGCAAGCCGTCACAGGTGCTGTGGCAGTTCTGCCTGCCCATGTTCGGCAGCATTATCTTCCAGCAGCTGTACAACATTGCCGACAGCCTTGTGGCAGGCAAATTCATCGGTGAAAACGCCCTGGCTGCCGTGGGCAACAGCTACGAGATCACCCTGATCTTCATTGCCTTTGCATTCGGCTGCAATATTGGCTGCTCGGTCATCGTGTCCCGCTACTTCGGCGCCAAGGAATACGATGACATGAAAACTTCCGTGTACACGGCGCTCATCGGCTCGGCAGTGCTCTGCGCAGCGCTGATGGTGTTCGGCCTGCTGGGCTGCCACAGCCTGCTGGAGCTCATCAATACCCCGGAGGAGATCCTGGCGGACTCGGCCCTGTATCTGGACATCTACGTTCTGGGCCTGCCTTTCATGTTCTTCTACAACATTGCCACCGGCATCTTCTCGGCGCTGGGTGACAGCAAGACGCCGTTCTACTTCCTGGCCGTCTCGTCTCTGTCCAACATCGGCGTGGACATCCTGTTCGTGGCCGGGTTCCACATGGGTGTGGCCGGTGTGGCCTGGGCGACCTTCCTGTGCCAGGGTGTGAGCTGCATCCTGGCCATGGTGGTGGTGTTCCGCCGCATGAAGGCCATCCCCGCACAGCGCAAGACGGTGTGGTTCTCCTGGGGCATGCTGGGCAAGATCGCCGTGGTGGCCATCCCCAGCATCCTGCAGCAGAGCTTCATCTCGGTGGGCAACATCATCCTGCAGAGCGTCATCAACACCTT
>CABQHF010000335.1 GCA_902463905.1 uncultured Faecalibacterium sp.
TCTGGACCGACAGCCAGCTGGTGGACGGCAAGTGCCCCGACTGCGGCCGCGAGGTGTACGACGCCCACGAGGAAGCCTACTTCTTCAAGACCAGCAAGTACGCCGACCGCCTGCTGAAGCTCTACGAGGAAAACCCCCAGTTCATCCAGCCGGAGAGCCGCAAGAACGAGATGATCGCCTTCATCAAGCAGGGCCTGCAGGACACCTGTGTGTCCCGTACCTCGGTCAAGTGGGGCATCCCGGTGCCCTTCGACCCCAAGCACACCATGTATGTGTGGGTGGACGCCCTGAGCAACTATATTTCCGCCCTGGGTTATGGCAACGAGACCTACCACGATTACGACAAGTTCTGGCCGGCCGACCTGCACATGGTGGGCAAGGAGATCCTGCGGTTCCACACCATCCTGTGGCCCGCCATGCTGATGGCTCTGGACCTGCCGCTGCCCAAGCGGGTGTTCGGCCACGGCTGGTTGCTGATGAACGGAGGCAAGATGTCCAAGTCCGTGGGCAACGTCGTGGACCCCGTCATCCTGTGCGACCGCTACGGCGTGGATGCCATCCGCTACTTCCTGCTGCGTGAGATCCCCTTTGGCAACGACGGTATGTTCACCAATGAGGCCCTGATCAACCGCATCAACAGCGACCTGGCCAACGACCTGGGCAACCTGCTCAGCCGCACCGTCGCCATGTGCGAGAAGTACTTCGGCGGCACCGTGCACAACGTGGCCGGCACCGAGGCCATCGACACCGAGCTGGAGACCATGATCAACGAGCTGACCGGCAAGGTCACCGCCGACATGGACAAGCTGACCATCCCCCAGGCACTGGTGGAGATCTTTACCGTGATCCAGCGCGCCAACAAGTATATCGACGAGACCGCACCCTGGGCACTGGCCAAGGACGAGGCCAACAAGGCCCGTCTGGAGAGCGTGCTGTACCACCTGTGCGAGGCACTGCGCGTGAGCGGCATCCTGCTGAATGCTTACCTGCCCTCCACCGCACCCAAGATGATGGATCAGCTGGGTCTGGACGCTTCCGCGCTGGATCTGAGCAAGACCGTTTACGGCGCACAGGAGACCTATACGGTCCACAAGGGCGACGCCCTGTTCCCCCGCATCGATGTGGCCAAGGAGATCGCCCACCTGAAGGAAGAGGACGAGAAGCGCAAGGCCGCTGCCGAGGCTGCCAACAAGGCAAAGGCCGAAGCCGAGAAGAAGGCCGCTGCCCCCGCCGAGGAGAGCAGCGTGGACTTCACCCACGAGGAAGAGATCGACTTTGACACCTTCTGCAAGGTGGAGCTGCGCGTGGCTGAGGTGCGCGCCTGCGAGAACCTGAAGGAGAGCAAGAAGCTGCTGCACCTGACCGTGTTTGACGGCGAGCGCGAGCGCTGCATCCTGTCCGGCATCGCCAAGTGGTTCAAGCCGGAGGACCTGATCGGCAAAAAGATCGGCATCGTGTGCAACCTGGCACCCCGCCCCATGATGAAGGGCAAGTACGTCAGCGAGGGCATGATCTTCGCCGCTGACACCGCCGATGGCGGCTGCTCCATCGCATTCTACGGCGACGACACCCCTGTCGGCAGCCGCATCCATTGATGCCATGAAGAATACAAAACTTTCCCGGTCCGAAATGCTGGACAAAATCTTCGGCACGCCGGTGTTTGCCGTGCTGCTGGCCATCTTCTGCAATGTGCTGTGGGGCTCGGCCTTCCCGTTCATCAAACTGGGCTACCGGCTGTTCTCCATCGACTCCGGCAACACCGCCTCCATCTTCTGCTTTGCCGGGGTGCGGTTCATGCTGG
>CABQHF010000336.1 GCA_902463905.1 uncultured Faecalibacterium sp.
GCAAGCCCAAGGCTGAACGCCGTTGCGCTGCCGCAGGCGGTGCCCAGACGCAGCGCCTGCGCGTAGCTACCGCTTTGCAGATACCCAGCCACAAAACCGGCTACCATGCTGTCACCGGCCCCCACGCTGTTGACCACCTTGCCCTTGGGGCAGCCGATGCGGTGCACCTGTCCCTGCTCGTCCAGCAGCAGGGCACCGTCCCCGGCCATGCTCACCAGCACATTGCGGGCACCCTTTTCCTGCAGGGTGCGGGCCGCTGCCGCGATCTCTTCATCCGTGTGCAGCTCCCTGCCCACGATCTCGCCCAGCTCGTGGTTGTTGGGCTTAATGAGGAAGGGGTGGTAGGGCAGCACGTTCACCAGCAGGGCGCGGGTGGCGTCCACCACACAGCGCACGCCCCGGCCGTCCAGCCGGGCCAGCAGCCGCTCGTACACGTCCTGCGGCAGGCTGGCGGGGATGCTGCCGGCTAAAATCAGCACGTCATTTTCGGTCAGGCTGTCCAGCTTTTCTTCCAGCTGGTGCAGGGCCTCGTCCGGGATGTCCGGCCCAGTTCCGTTCAGCTCGGTCTCCTGCCCCGCCTTGATCTTGACATTGATGCGGGTCATGCCGTTTTCCAGATGCACAAAGTCGGTGTGCAGGCCCTGGGCTGCCAGACCGCGCTCCAGCCAGGCACCGGTCTCCCCGGCCACAAAGCCCAGGGCCACGCTGGGGCAGCCCAGCTGGGCCAGCACACCGGACACGTTGATGCCTTTGCCGCCCAGCACGCAGTCCTCGCCGCAGGCACGGTTCACCTGCCCGACTTCCAGCGGGGCGTCCAGCCGCACCACATAGTCGATGGCCGGGTTGAATGTGACAGTGTAGATCATAATTCCGTCTCCTTTACCAGCGTGTATTGTTTGTATTTGGGGTCGGGGCAGCGGTTGGTCAGGATGGCACCGCCGTGCACCTTGTTCAGTAGATTCAAGATCTGCCCGAACCGTTCTTCTGCCAACATGAGCTTTTCTCTCCTTTGCGCCCCGTCTCTGACTGATTTTAGCGTTATTTGACGGATTTTGTTGGCTATATCTTTATTATAGCAAATAAAGCACCAAAACCAATCATTTTCAGTCATTTTTGCGCACTCCTGCCAAAGCACAAAAAAGAGCCGCCGTGCGTACCAATGCACAGCGGCTCCGGAGAGATGGTTTGCTCGGAATTATTCAGCCGTCCAGTAGAAATCGTCACCGGGCAGCACGCCGCCCACGGCGGCGGGGTCGGCGTCAAACAGCACCTGCAGGTAAGCAGAAGCATCTGCCTTCAGCTCGTCGCCGGTCAGGCAGACGATGTTGCAGTTGGGCAGGGCCTTTTTGGCAATGGCAGCCTTGGCCACCACGCCCTGCTCTTCGCACAGGGCAGCGGTGCCGTCCAGGTCGGTGTTGGCGGCTTCCACACTCCTGGCGTAGTCGGTCAGGAAGGCGGCCACCACATCCGGGTGCTCCTCGGCGTACTCTTTGCGCACCACAGTCACACCGGTGATGAGCTGGGTATCGGCCACCTTGTTCCACTCCTCGGTCAGGTTCAGGGCCACCCGCAGAGTCTCGTCCTTCAGACCGGCGGCAGTGACATAGGGCTGGGGCAGCACGGCAATGGCGTCCTCGGTGGTGGCCATCTGGGCGGTCACCTCGGTGGCCTCGCTATAATACTCGATGGTCACGTCCTTGTCGGGGTCGATGCCGTTGGCGTTGAGCAGGTAGCGCAGCACATACTCCGGGGTGGTGCCCTTGCCGGTGGACAGGATGGTGCGGCCCTTCAGGTCTGC
>CABQHF010000337.1 GCA_902463905.1 uncultured Faecalibacterium sp.
AATTCTGTCCTTTGATCTTTTCGCGGGTCAGGATGGCTGCAAACACCAGTGCAAAGGCAAAGGTAACGATGGTGACCACCACCACCAGCAGGATCATGTTCTGCATGGAGCGGATGAACTGGGCGTCCCGCAGCAGATGCTGGAAGTTTTTAAGCCCCACAAAGGTCTCGTTGGGAGAATAGGCACCCCGCTCATACAAACTCATGCGGAACACGTTGAGGGTGGGCAGGATCATAAAGAGGAAAAACAGGATGGTAGCCGGTGCCACACAGAGGAATACGAACCGTTTGCGGCTTTTATCCGTTCTCATAGGGGATTGACCGCTCCTTTCTTGATGGTACTGTACAGCCCAAAAAAGCGGAGGCGGTAAAAACCGCCCCCGCTGGGCAGGGCTTAATTACTCGATGATGTTGGCGCGCATCTGGTCGCTGGCGGACTTGATGCCGTCGATCCACTGCTGCTCGGTCATGCTGCCGGACACCAGAGAGTTGACAGGGTCGAAGAACACGGTGCGCACTTCCACGCCGGGGATGGCGCTGAAGGCTGCAAAGTTGCCCATGGCGGCCTTTGCGCCGTTGTCGTAGATGGAGTAGAACATCTTGTTGTCGCCTTCCAGACTGTCGGCGATGCCCAGCACAGGCTGGATAGCGCCGCTCTCGGCAAACAGCTTGCAGGCTTCGTCGCTGTACAGGTAAGCCACGAACTGCTTGGCGGCATCCTGATGCTCGGCACCGGCGGGGATCCATGCCTGCTCGAACCAGGTGTAGCTGTAACCATCGCCGCCGGCCTTGACAGCGGGCAGGGCGGTCATGCCCCACTCAAAGCCGTCTGCACGGGGAGCCTCGGCCATCTCGCCCACGATCCAGGTGCCGTTGGGCATGAACAGGGCCTTGTTGTCCAGCACCAGCTGCTGGTTCTGGGTAAAGTCCTGATCGTTGGCCTGTGCGGGGGTGATGGGGTTGGTGTAGGAAGCCAGCTTTGCCACGATATCAAAGCAGGTCTTTGCCTCGGGGGTGTCCCAGATGCCCTCGGTGTAGTGGGTGGCCTTGTTGAAGAACTCGGGGCCGCCGGCAGCGTACATCAGCGCATAGAAGAAGGCGTCGAAGTAGCCGGTGGTGGGGTAGGTGAACAGGTAGGTGCCCTCAGCGGCAGCCTTGTCGCCCAGTGCCCACATCTCGTCCCAGGTCTTGGGCACGTCCCAGCCCTTTTCCTTCAGGAAACCGGCGTTGTAGAACAGGCCGCAGGGGCTGTAGAACATGGGAGCCAGATAGGTCTTGCCGTCGCCGTAGGGGTTGGTCAGGGAGGTGTCGGTAAAGCCGCCGGCGATCTTCTCGCTCACCTTCTTGCTCTCGCCGGGCACGGTCATGCTCAGCACATCGGTGATGTCGGCGATCAGGTTGCCCTTGATGAACTGCTCGGTCAGAGCAGCTTCACGGCCGGTGGCCAGATGGACCACGTCGGGGTAGTCGCCGCCCTGCATGGAGGGGCCGATGACGTCCTCCAGCTTCTTGTCGGTGGTCAGGTCTACCTTGATGCCGGTCTGGGCGGTAAAGGCCTCGGTGACCTTTTTCCACATCTCAGCGCCGTAGCCGGTCTCGATGGCAGCAACCTTGATGGTGACGTCCGCAGCCACTGCGGAAGAAGCAGCGGCAGAAGATGCCGTGCTGGACGCGGTGGAGCTGGCAGCACCACCACAGGCAGCCAGGCTCAGTGCAGCGGCACCCACGCCAGCCGCTTTCAGAAAATTGCGACGAGAAATGCGT
>CABQHF010000338.1 GCA_902463905.1 uncultured Faecalibacterium sp.
CCCATCAAGGGCAACATCCTGTATCTGGGCGGCCCGCTCACCTTCAGCACCGTGCTGCGCAAGAGCTTTGACGAGGCACTGGGCGTGACCGGCACCTGCCCAGAAAACAGCCTGCTGTATGTGGCACTGGGCGCAGCTTTGTATGCGGATAAGTCCTTCGTGCTCACCGAGGTGGCCGATGCACTGGACCGGTATGCCGCCACGGCTACCTATGCCAGCGAGCCGCCGCTGTTCGCCAGCAAGGAAGAGTATGAGGCGTTCCATGCCCGGCATATGTCCCACAGCGTGCCCCGGGTGCCCTTCAGCGCCCACTGCGGCCCGGTGCACATCGGCATTGACTCCGGCTCCACCACCGTTAAGCTGGTGGTCGTGGACGAGAAGAGCCAGATCTTGTACACCAACTATCAGCCGAACCTTGGCAACCCGCTGCCCCTCATCCGGGAGCAGCTGCTCAAAATTTATCAGGAACACCCCGGCCTGCAGGTGGCCAGCGTGACCACCACCGGCTACGGCGAAGAGCTGGTGAAGAACGCTTTCCGCTGTGATTACGGTCTGGTGGAAACGGTGGCCCACTTCACCGCCGCCAAGTACTTCATGCCGGATGTGGACTTCATCATCGACATCGGCGGCCAGGATATGAAGTGCTTCAAGATCGAGGATGGTGCCATCAGCAACATCTTCCTGAACGAAGCCTGTTCTTCCGGCTGCGGCAGCTTTTTGCAGACCTTCGCTCAGGCCCTGGGTTATGACGTCAAGAAGTTTGCCGCCCTGGGTCTGTTTGCGGACCGCCCGGTGGACCTGGGCAGCCGCTGCACCGTGTTCATGAACAGCTCGGTGAAGCAGGCCCAGAAGGACGGTGCCAGCATCGAGAACATCTCGGCCGGTCTGTCCATCAGCGTGGTCAAGAACGCACTGTACAAGGTCATCCGCGCGTCCAGCCCCGAAGAACTGGGCCGCAAGATCGTGGTGCAGGGCGGTACCTTTTATAATGAAGCCGTGCTCCGCGCCTTTGAAAAAGAGATGGGCGTGGAGGTCATCCGCCCGGACATTGCCGGTCTGATGGGTGCCTATGGTGCAGCCCTGTACGGCCTGCGCCAGAGCCAGAAGGCTCACCGCACCACCTCTGCCATGATGAGCCAGCAGGAGCTGGAAGCCTTTGAACAGAAGGTGGTCAGCGTGAAGTGCGGCGGCTGCGGCAACCACTGCCAGCTTACCGTCAACACCTTTGCGGACGGCCGCAAGTATATCTCCGGCAACCGCTGCGACAAGCCCGTTACCGGCAAGAGCGCCGACAACAGCCTGAACCTGTATGCCTACAAGCAGGAACTGTTGGCCAGCTACAAGCCGGTGCCCGGCAAGCGCGGTTCCATTGGCATCCCGCTGTGCCTGGGCTTCTACGAGCTGCTGCCCTTCTGGTGGGCCTTCTGGACCAAGCTGGGCTTTGCGGTGCACACCAGCCCGGTGTCCAGCCGCGGGCTGTATCTGGCCGGACAGGCCACCATCCCCAGCGATACGGCCTGCTTCCCGGCAAAGTTGAGCCACGGTCACATCAAGGCCCTGAGCCAGATGGAGCTGGACGCCATCTTCTACCCCTGCCTGACCTACAACGTGGACGAGGGCCTGGGCGACAACCATTACAACTGCCCGGTGGTGGCCTATTACCCGGAAGTTCTGGCCGGCAACTGCCCGGAGCTGGAAGGCAAAAAGTTCATCTATGATTATGTGGGCATCCACCGCCCCAAGGACTTTGTGC
>CABQHF010000339.1 GCA_902463905.1 uncultured Faecalibacterium sp.
TCGGTGGCAAAGTGCAGCTCGCGGGCCTTGGCGTAGATATCGCCGGGCAGGATGTTGTCCAGCACCACGTTCTTGATGAAGTTGGACTTGTCGAACTTTTCGTCATGATACTGCTTGATGCTCTGCAGGCTGATGGACAGCACTGCGGCAAACTGACCGGCAGTCTCGTCGGCACCTTCCACGAACACAGCGTAATCGTTGTGTTTTGCGCTGGAGAACTGCTGGTAGGTGTAGCCATCGCGCACAAAGCGGTCGCCTGCGGTCAGACGCTCCGCCATGAAGCCCTCGCGCACCTCGCCGATCAGGTTCAGCTCCGAGCAGGAAATAACAGCGCCGGTCTCATCCACCACGCCAACCACCCGGTTGATCGCATCTTTCATCTGGTAGATCACGCTTTGAAATACTCTATTGGCCATAATGGATACCCCTTTTCCTCGTTTGTGCAAACCGCAGCGGCAGCGATTGTGATTTTTACCAATTTCGCTGCATTACAATCTATATTTTACACAAAAGAATTTACTTTTGCAACAGATTTCACCAAAAAAGATAATTCTTTCTTGGTGAAATTATCTTTCAGGGCCATTTTTTGCCAAAAAAGCGCCTTTCTGCGTGGTTCTTGGTTTTATTCTAGCTTTAAAATGTGATGCTTTTTTGAAATTCGGGTGAAAAGCCCCCTTCATCCTCTGGTAATTTTTCCCACTTCATCGTCCGAAAGTTCCCGCCACTGGCCCGGTGCCAGGGCCGCGTCCAGTGCAAGGCCGCCGATGGCGTCCCGGTGCAGGCCGTTCACGCCCGCGCCGTACACGCCGAACATCCGTTTGATCTGGTGGTACACGCCCTGTTTTAGCACCACCCGCACGGTCAGGCCGTCCGGAGAAAGGGCCGTCACCTCGGCCGGGGAAAGGGCCGTGCCGTCCGCCAGTGTAACGCCCGCCGCAAAGCCGGTGCGCATCTCCTCGGTGAGGGGCGTGTCCAGCGTGACGGTGTAGGTCTTGGCGACATGGCGCTTCGGGGCAAGGATGTCGTGGGCAAATCCGCCGTCATCGGTGAGCAGCACAAAGCCGGTGCTGGTCTTGTCCAGCCGCCCCGCCGGGAACAGCTCCCGCCGGGGGTAGGCATCCCCTACCAGGTCTACCACGGTGGTGTCCCGCTTGTCGGTGGACGCGCTCACCACGCCTTCCGGCTTGTTGAGCATGAGATAGACGAACTGCCGGTAGTTCAGGGCTTTGCCGTCCACGGCCACGGTGTCGGTTTCTTTGAGCTGGGTGTCCCCTTTTTTGCACACCGCGCCGTTCACCTGCACGCGGCCCTTTGCCAGCAGGGTCTTGGCCTCGCTGCGGGTGCACTGGGCCGTCTCTGCCAGATATTTATCCAATCGCATGATGCGTTACTCCTTTTTATGTTCTGCTACCAGTGTAGCATGGCAGACAAAATCGTGCAAGGCGCAAACGCAAAAAGGAGAAGCCCGTGGGCTTCTCCTTTTTGCAATTTATACTGTCATCAGACGCTCAGGGATGCGTGCTGCTCCACGGCATCGGGGTTGGCCTGGAAGATGGGCTGCAGCACATTGGCAATGAACTCTTCCACCTGCTGGGGTGCACGGCCCACAAAGTTCTCCGGCACCAGACCTGCCACGATCTCCTCCTTGGTCAGGCCAAAGGCGGGGTCGGCGGCAATGCGACCCACCATGTCGTTGGGCAGGCCCTCTTCCTTGACCTGCTTGCCGGCGGCAATGGCGTGCTGGC
>CABQHF010000340.1 GCA_902463905.1 uncultured Faecalibacterium sp.
CATACTTGTTGTTCTCGATGCCCTCCATCAGGTCATCCTCGCCCACGTTGCAGGCGTACAGCACCGGCTTTGCACTCAGCAGGCCCATCTCGTGCAGCACGGCCTGCTGCTCGGCGTCGCTCTCGTCAAAGTCGAAGCTGCGGGCGGGCTTACCGGCGCTCAGGTGATCGGCCAACTGCTGCAGCCATGCGGCCTCGGCGGCGGCACCCTTGTTGTTGCCGCTCTTGGCGGCCTTGGCCATGCGGCCGGCGCGGTTCTGCACCACTTCCAGGTCGGACAGGATCAGCTCGTAGTCGATGGCGTCAATGTCCGAGATGGGGTCCACGGCCTCGGCCTTGGAGACGTCCTCCACCACATGGATGATGTTGTCGTCGTCAAAGCAGCGCACCACATGCACGATGGCGTCGCACTCGCGGATGTGGCCCAGGAACTTGTTGCCCAGGCCGGCACCCTGGCTGGCACCCTTCACCAGACCGGCGATGTCCACGAACTCCACGATGGCGGGGGTCTTTTTGTTGGTCTGCCAGATCTCTGCCAGCTTGTCCAGACGCTTGTCCGGCACGGCCACGATGCCGCTGTTGGGCTCGATGGTGCAGAAAGGATAGTTGGCAGCCTCCGCATTCTTGGTGGAGGTGATGGCGTTGAACAGAGTGGACTTGCCCACGTTGGGCAGGCCGACGATACCTAACTTCATATAAAATACGCTCCTTACACGTTTTTTGGGCATAACAATACATCTATCATTATACGCAAAGCACCGGGGGAGCGCAAGCGTTTTGGCAAGATTGGCCCTTTGGGGCAGACAAAAAGCCCGCCGGGGAGCAAGGCATCCCCCGACGGGCCGGGACAGGTGAAAATTACAGCAGCTTTTCCTGCAGCTGGGCGATCATTTCCTGGTACTCCGCATCGGTCAGGTGCACCGACGGCAGCTTGTAGGACAAGCTGGCCCTGTGTCCAGTATACTGCCCTGGGGGCAAAATGCAAGGAGAAACTGCCGCCAGAGCGTAACTTTGGCGGCCTGTACAAACAAACTGCCTTGCATTTGTGCGCTTTTTCGGCCCTGGGGCCTGAGGGGCCCGGGGCAGCCTCCGGCGGCGGCAACTCCGGCGGATCGGCGGAAAACCCCCTGCCATGCCCGACGTAGGATGTCAGACTGAAACGGCCGGGGCCGCCACTCCTACCCCGGGGCCGACGCACCGGGCAGGGGCCCGGACCCAAAAAACATACAAAACCTTCTTTATTTTGTCATAACTCTCCCGTATAATAAGAGATGGAGATTTTTCTGACACGCGGCCTGCCGGGAGCGCGGCGGCCATTGGATATACAAAAGGGGAGGAAACCTTTTATGGCAAACGAAAAAATCCTTGTTGTGGACGATGACGCCAACATCTGCGAGCTGCTGCGTCTGTATCTGACCAAGGAGGGCTACCAGGTCACCACCGCCAACGACGGCGAGGAGGGCCTGGAAAAGTTCGGCCAGGTAAAGCCCGATATGGTGCTGCTGGACGTGATGATGCCCCGGATGGACGGCCTGGAAGTGTGCCGCCGTATCCGCAAGCTGGGCAACACCCCGGTGATGATGCTGACCGCCAAGGGCGAGACCTTTGACAAGGTGCTGGGCCTGGAGCTGGGCGCCGATGATTACATGGTCAAGCCCTTTGATGCCAAGGAAGTGGTGGCCCGCATCAAGGCGGTGCTGCGCCGCTGCCAGACCACCT
>CABQHF010000341.1 GCA_902463905.1 uncultured Faecalibacterium sp.
AGCGGCCTGCGGGGGTCTTGGCAACGATGAACTGGTCGAAGGGGTGACGGCTGCCATCGGGCTGGATCTCGCGCAGGGGCGCGGTCTGGGCGGTGGCAATGTAGCCGGGGCCCATGCCGTTGCACTGGATGTTGTACTCGCCGTACTCGGAGGCGATGTTCTTGGTCAGCATCTTCAGCGCACCCTTGGCGGCGGCGTAGGCGGAGACGGTCTCGCGGCCCAGCTCGCTCATCATGGAGCAGATGTTGATGATCTTGCCCGCGCGCTTTTCCATCATGTCGGGCAGCACGGCCTTGGAGCAGTTGAAGGCGCCGCCCACATGGACGTCGATCACACGCATAAAGTCAGCGTGGCTCATCTCGATCATGGGCACGCGCTTCATCAGACCGGCGTTGTTTACCAGAATGTCCACAGAGCCGACCTCGGCCTTGATCTTTGCCACCATGGCGTTTACGGCGTCCTCGTCGGAAACGTCTGCCACATAGCCGTGGGCGTCGATGCCGGCAGCCTTGTAGGCGGCCATGCCCTTCTCCAAGCTGGCCTCAGAGGAGCAGTTGAAGCAGATGACGGCGCCGCACTTGGCCATGCCCTCTGCGATGGAAAAACCGATGCCGTGGGCACCGCCGGTGATCAGGGCTACCTTGCCCTGCAGGTTGAATGCAGACAGATCCATGAGGTTCTCCTTTTTTCACAGTATCCAAGTTAATTTTTTAGCAAAACGCCCCGTACCGGCAACCCGGTACGGGGCGTTTGATTGGTGCTTTTAGCGCAGGTCAGTGGTAGCGATGTTGTCCATGTCGTCAAACTCCATGTTCTCGCCGCCCATTGCCCAGATAAACGTATAGTTCGAGGTGCCTACGCCGCTGTGAATGCTCCAGGAGGGGCTGATGACAGCATCCTCGTTGTGCATCACGATGTGGCGGGTCTGGGTAGGCTCGCCGCACATGTGGAACACCACCTGCCCCTCGGGCAGTTCAAAGTAGGTATAAATTTCCATGCGCCGCTCGTGGGTGTGGCTGGGCATCGTGTTCCAGTTGGAACCCGGCTCCAGCTCGGTCATACCCATGCTCAGCTGGCAGGTCTTCAGCACATCCGGGTGGATGAACTGGTTGATGGTGCGCTTGTTGCAGGTGTCCACGCTGCCCAGCGGGCGGTGGTTTGCATCAGCCATCTTGATCAGACGGGTCTGGTAAGCGCAGTGTGCCGGAGCAGAGACCATGTAGAACTTGGCGGGATGCTCCGGGTCGGCGGAAGCAAAGGTGACTTCCTTGGTGCCCTGCGTAATGTACAGGCAGTCCTTATAGCCCAGCTCGTACTTTACGCCGTCGGCCACCACGATACCGGTGGAATCCTTGCCGATGTTGAACATGCCGATCTCGCGGCGCTCCAGGAAGTAGTGGGTGCCGAAGTTGGCCCAGATGTCGATGCCCTTGTCGATGGACACGGTCTCGTGTACCGGCATACAGCCCAGCGTGACCATACGGTCCACATGACTGTAAACGGCCACCACCTCATCCGCCTTATACAGGCCGGTGATCAGCATCTCGTCCCGCATTTCCTCGGTGGTATAGCGCTTAAAATCCTTCTGGTTGCAGGAATAACGGATATCCATGGCGGACTCCCTCCTGCTCTTAGCGCTGGATACGGCCGGAACCGTCGCCGCCGGCCAGCTTCTCGACCTCGGACACGGTCATCATGTTGTAGTCGCCCTCGATGG
>CABQHF010000342.1 GCA_902463905.1 uncultured Faecalibacterium sp.
TCACCGCTTCCGCTACCGCTGAGGCTGTCACCTACGATGCCGAGACCGACACCGTGAACGCAAATGTGTTCCGCGCAACCTTCACCGACCCGTTCCAGGGCATCAAGATGGCTGACTACGCTTACAAGAAGCTGGGCTACACCAAGGCAGCCGTCATCTTCCTGAAGGGCGCAGACTACAACGAAGGTCTGGCCGAGAACTTTGTGACCGAGTTCGAGAGCCTGGGCGGCACTGTCGTGGATCAGGAGAGCTACTCCGAGGGCGATGTGGACTTCAAGACCCAGCTGACCACCATTCTGGGCAAGGATCCCGAGGTCGTGTTCTGCCCCAACTACTATCAGGATGTCGGCCAGATCCTGGCTCAGGCTGAGAGCATCGGCCTGACCGTTCCCTTCCTGGGCGGCGACGGCTGGGATGGTCTGGAGGGCTACGCCACCGCAGACCAGCTGAAGGACTCCTACTTCTGCGCCGGTTACGCCAAGGGCTCCAGCGCCGATTTTGAGGCCGCTTATAAGGCTGAGTACGGCGAGGAGTACCCCAACGGCTTTGCACCTCTGGGCTACGATGCCGCCATGACCGTTGTGTACGGCATCAAGGCAGCCGAGGAGCAGGGCCTCGAGGCTGGCTCTGACGAGTACAAGCAGGCCGTCATCGACGCCATTGCCGGCGGCACCATCGAGGGCATCACCGGCACCTTTACCTTCGACGAGCACCACAACCCCGTCAAGCAGACCGCTATCCTGTGCTTTGACGGTGCAACCCCCGTGCTGAAGGAAATGTTCTGATCCGCGCTGTTCCATCCACCGGTGATGGAGCCGCCCGTACAGAGCAAACCCCATGATTTTTTGGAGAACGCCGGAACAGCTTTTTTCTGGTCAGGCGTTCTCCGTTTTTTATATCAAAAAGTGTAAACGCCGCAAAGAAAGGAAGTATCCAACCATGACAGTGTTCTTTAGCCAGCTGATCAACGGCTTGTCCCTTGGCAGCATCTATGCACTGATCGCACTGGGCTACAGCATGGTGTACGGCATTATCCTGCTGCTGAACTTTGCCCACGGCGATGTCATCATGGTGGGCGCATACATGTCCTGGTTCGTCATGAACCAGCTGGGTCTCGGCCCGGTCACCGCTGTGTGCGCCACCATTATCACCTGTACGCTGCTGGGCGTGGTGATCGAAAAGATCGCCTACACCCCCCTGCGCAGCGCACCCCGCATCTCGCTGCTGATCACCGCCATTGGTGTCTCCTTCTTTCTGGAGTACACGGCAGAGCTGATCCTTGGCTCGGGTGCAAAGGTGATCCCCGCCTACTACACCAACCAGACCTTCCGTCTGGGCAAGGTGCCGCTGGGTCTTACCTCCATCATCACGCTGGTGGTCACCGTGCTGTCCATGCTGGTGCTCACCTTTCTGGTGCAAAAGACCAAGCTTGGCAAGGCCATGCGCGCCGTCTCGGAGGATATGGATGCTGCCCGCCTGATGGGCATCAACGTCAACAGCACCATCTCCTTCACCTTTGCCGTGGGCTCGGCGCTGGCGGGCATCGGCAGCGTGCTGTACTGCTGCTCCTACCCGCAGGCTACCCCCACCATGGGCTCCATGCTGGGTCTGAAAGCCTTCGTTGCCGCCGTGCTGGGCGGCATCGGCTCCATTCCCGGTGCCATGATCGGCGGCATTGCCATCGGTCTGTGCGAGTGCTTTGTTTCCG
>CABQHF010000343.1 GCA_902463905.1 uncultured Faecalibacterium sp.
ATCTGGGGCTGGGCATTTTTCTGGTCATGAAGCCCGGCACGGCCCTCAACATCGTGTGCTATGCGCTGGGCGGCGTGGTGCTGGTCTGCGCAGCCGTGCAACTCATCCGCTACTTTGTGGTGGAGCGCGGGGTATTCCAGAGCCAGCTCACCCTGATCTCCGGCATCGTATGTCTGGCACTGGGGGCCTTTCTGCTGCTGCGGAGCGATGTTGTGGTAAGCATTTTGCCCATCGTGTTCGGCCTGTTCGTCATCTTTGACGCCATTGGCCGGGTGCAGAACGCCCTGGATCTGCGCCGCTGCGGCTACGACAGCTGGAAGGGCTTCCTGTTGCTGCCGGTGCTCAGCGTGGTGCTGGGCGTGGTGCTCATCCTCAATCCCTTCGGTGCTATGGAGACGCTGGTCATGGCCATCGGTGTCATCCTGATCATCGAGGGTGCCATCAACCTGCTCAGTGCCCTGTACACGGTGCTGGCGGTGCGCCGCTTTGCCAAGCTTCACCCGGAGACCCAGTCCGTGCTGGAATCCCTGACCGGTGAGGATCTGAACGGCGACGGCGTGGTGGCCCCCGATGTGACCCACACCGACGCCGAGGCCTCGGCCGTGGAGCTGGATGAGGTGGACGAGAACGCCGTGGTGGAGCGGGAGAACGAGGACGAGTAACATGGATAACAGGCTCGCCCTCTCCGTCATTGCTTCGCAATGCCGCCTTACTCCCCTCTTTGTCGCTTACGCGACAGCTCTCCCCAGCTGGGGAGAGTCTGTCAAAGGGAGAGGCAAGAGCCTTACCGTTACGTTCTTGGCTCTCCCCTTGGGAGAGCTGTCACCGCAGGTGACTGAGAGGGCGGACATGTCCGCCATAGTATGAATTACAACAAAGGATAAAAAGAAATGGAAAAGTATGATCTGATCATTGTCGGTGCCGGCCCGGCCGGTATTTTTACCGCTGTGGAGCTGCTGCGCCACGGCAGCAAAAAGAAGATGCTGCTGGTGGAAAAAGGCAAGCCCGTGGAAAAGCGCCACTGCCCCAAGGCGGAAGTGGGCCACTGCGTCAACTGCCGCCCCACCTGCGCCATCACCACCGGCTTCTCCGGTGCGGGCGCCTTCTCGGACGGCAAACTGAGCCTGTCCCATGAGGTGGGCGGCGACCTGCCGGAGCTGATCGGCGAGGAGTTTGCCCAGGAGCTGATCGACTATACCGACAAGATCTATCTGGAGTTCGGGGCTGACCCCCATGTGGAGGGCATCTACACCGGAGAGGACATCAAGGAGATCCGCAAAAATGCCATCCACGCCGGCCTGAAGCTGGTGGACTGCCCCATCCGTCATCTGGGCACCGAGAAGGCACAGGAGCTGTATCTGGCTATCCAGAATTATCTGGCCGACAACGGTGTGGAAATGCTGTTCAACACCGAGTGTGAGAACATCATTCTGGAAGAGGAAGGCTGTAAGGGCGTGCTGCTGAAGGATGGCGATGACCTGCTGCCCGTGTATGCGGACGAGGTGGTCATCGGCACCGGTCGGCGCGGCGCAGACTGGCTGGAAAAGCTCTGCGCCGAGCACCACATTGCCCATAAGCCCGGCACCGTGGACATCGGTGTGCGCGTGGAGTGCCGCAACGAGGTCATGGAAAAGGTGAACAAGGTGCTGTATGAGTCCAAGCTCATCGGCTACCC
>CABQHF010000344.1 GCA_902463905.1 uncultured Faecalibacterium sp.
CCGGAAATGTTATGCCACACCGAGAACACAGCGCCGGGGATGGTTGCCAGCGGATACTGTGCAAAGTGGGCAGCAGCCAGAGAGGTGGCAAGACCGGAGTTCTGCATACCCACCTCGATGGAGATCGCGCGGCACTTGGTGGAATCCAGCTTCAGCAGCTTGCCCACGCCAAAGCCGGTGAGGTAGCCCAGCAGGTTGTGCAGGATGACCACGGCAAGGATCAGCAGGCCGCTGGTCATGATCTTGGCGGAGTTTGCGGACACAACAGCGCAGATGATGAGCACGATGGCGGTGGTGGAGACCAGCGGCAGCACACGGACGGCGTTCTGGGTGAAGGCATGGAAGAAGTGGTTGACCACAAAGCCCAGTGCGATGGGCACCAGCACCACCTTGACGATGGACAGGAACATATTTACAGGGTTCACATCCACGCGCTGGCCGGCATACAGCAGGGTGAGCAGCGGGGTGAGGAAGGGCGCCAGCACGGTGGAAACTGCGGTCATGCCGACGGACAGTGCAACGTCGCCCTTGGACAGATAGGTCATCACGTTAGAAGAGGTGCCGCCGGGGCAGGTACCCACAAGGATGACGCCGATAGCCAGCTCGGTGGGCAGGTGGAACAGCTGCGTCAGCGCCCATGCAAGGAAGGGCATCAGGGTGAACTGCGCAATGCAGCCAATGATCACGTCTTTCGGGCGGCTGAACACCACCTTGAAGTCCTCCGGCTTCAGGGTAAGACCCATGCCGAACATGACGATGCCCAGCAGGGTGTTGACCCATGCGGTCTTTACCACGCTGAAGGTGCCGGGGAACAGCAGCGCCAGTGCCGCCACCACAATGACGATGGCGGCCATGTACTTGCCCACAAAGTCGCTTACTTTTTCCAATGTTTTCATGATAAACTCTCCTTTTTCCTGAACACTTATTTTTGCGGATGCAAAGGCAATGAAACATCCGGAAAATGGCTTTCCCGCAAACAAAAACGCCTTTGTCCCTTACGGTTCGTAAGAGACAAAGGCGTATAAACTCCTCTGCGGTACCACTCTTATTGCCGGTGCAAAGCCCGGCCCCTCAGTGCGCATCCAACAATGCGCGGCCCGTGATAACGGGGGCCTGCCGTTCCCGCTTACTGGGGCGCATACACCGCCCATTCAGCCGGAAAGCTCGGAGAGGATCTTCCCACGGACGCCCTGCACTGCCTTGCACCATCCGGCAGCTCTCTGCAGCATTCTTTCCGGGTACTCTTTCTCGTCATAGCCGAATATTTCACTGCCACGGAGTATACTCTTCTGCCGGGTCGAAGTCAAGAAAAACGACCCTTCTGATTTTTCATCCGGCTCACGCCAAGAGTGAAGCTGGTTCATGCAATGGCTGATTTGTCGTTCCCCGCGGGTACTCGCCCTTACCGTGCCGGTGACACGGAGACATTTTTCGTTGCTCATGCCGCAGAGTACTACTGGTAAAGTCGCTGGAAAGAGATGAACTAATTTTCTGAAAGGGATTTTTATGGGACAATGCTCCTGATAGAATAGGCTCAGGAAGAGAAGCAAAACACACTTCGGATGGAGGAAAATACAATGGCAAACGGTGATTACGGCTATTTCGGCAAAGGCGACACGGGCTATGCCCAGTACATGACGGCCTTCAACCGCAACTTCGGCGGCTCGTCC
>CABQHF010000345.1 GCA_902463905.1 uncultured Faecalibacterium sp.
ACATTGGTGCCGCCGGCCAGCACATCGCGGGTGATGCTGTCCATGGTGCGGCCCGCCTGGCTGGCCAGCACACGGGTGGCCTGCACCACGTTGTTGTCAATGGCGGTCATCTGCAGCACGTCGGTCAGCGGGGTCCAGCCGCCGTACTGGTGCAGGTCGCTGGTGATGGTGGTCACGTTCAGGGCCTGACCGTTGGGGGTCACGCCCTCGGTCAGGGGCGTGGTGGCCTTGGGCAGGCTGTCGTACTTGCGGAACTCGATGGTCTTGCCGCCGTTCTGGGGCACCGGGTAGTAATCCGCGAACTGGTCATGCACCAGACGCGGCTCTGCCTGGTCGATGAGACGCTTCTCATAGAAGGTCTTCATCTCCTTGGACATGGTGGCCGTGGTGTTCTGCAGGTTGTCGGCAAACAGCTGGATGTTGAAGTTCATCATACGTTTTTCCTTTCTCTTGTCGGGTTTACAGTTCGATCTGAGCACCGTGCAGCACACGGCGCTCCAAAGCTTCGCGCTGGGCGCGGGTCATGCTGGCCACATCCGGGTGCACCGTGGCCGCACCACCGGGGCGGATGCCGTTTTCTGCGGGGCGGGCGGCCCTCTGCTGGATGCGCTGCACCACGCCCTGCTCCACGGCCTGTGCCGCACGGTGCAGGCTCTCGTCGTAGTGGGCCAGACGGTAGGCGTCCCGCATCCGCATGCCGGGCAGCTGCATCAGGCGGCGCATCTCCGGGTTCTTCAGCTCCTCCTGCAGGCGGAACTCCGGCTGGCTGCGGCGCAGGTCGGCTTCCTCAGCCGCCCAGCGGGCATGCAGCTCCCGCACCGCGTTTCGGGCCTGCAGCGGCAGGGGCGGCACCGCCGGGCGGGGCAGCTCCGGCTGGGGCGTCTCCGGTTCGGTCGGCTCCGGATCCGGTTTTGCTTCCGGCACCGGCTGCGCAGTTTTCTCCCCCGGTTCCATCGTCCCGGAGGCAACGGCCTGCCGGGCCTGTGCCGGGCTCAGGGCCGGGGCCGCAGGCGTTGCCTCTTCTGCAAACATCTGCAGGTCCATCATGCTCTGTTCGCCCCGGCGGCTCACATCCGCAAAGCGGACATTGTCCGGGTAGCGCTCGGCCAGCAGGGTGAACCCCGCCTTGGCCAGCTCAAAGGCCCCCTGCACCCATGCGGCACAGGGTGCGTCGGCCTGCACGGCCAGACGCGGCCCGTCCGGTTCGTCCCAGGCATCTGCACGGGCGTTCTCCTCCCCGGCCAGCAGGTACACCAGTGCCTGCATCAAGGTGCTTGCCCCGGCGCACACGATGTCCTGCCCGGCAGGGGCAAAGCCTGCATGTCCGGCAGCCTCCAGTCGGCAGCTCAGGCCCTCGGGACCATCCAGCTCGCTGTAACATACTTTCATCATTCTTGTTTCACCTCCTTACAGTTTCACGTTCATGGCGCGGGCCGCAGCGGCCACCGGCAGACTGCCGGGCAGCACCGCACCACCGGTGCCGGTCTGCGGCGGGACCGCCTGCTGCAGCTGCACCAGCTTCTGGGCCAGTGTGCCGTTCTGCCGCACCCGCTGGCGCACCTTCTCGATGCCCTCAAAGTCCATCATTTCCAGCGCCGCCAAGGCCGCGTCGGCATTGGCGGGGTCGAAAAAGCCCAGCTGATAGCACTCCTTTGCCGTCTCGTTCTGG
>CABQHF010000346.1 GCA_902463905.1 uncultured Faecalibacterium sp.
CGGCCGTCCTTGGTGATGTAGTAGCGGCTGGGGCGCAGGCCGTTGCGGTCCAGCACCGCGCCCATGACGTCGCCGTCCGAGAAGAGGATGGCGGCGGGGCCGTCCCACGGCTCCAGCATGGTGGCGTAATACTGGTAGAAATCGCGCTTTTTCTGGCTGATGTTCTTGTTGTTCTCCCACGGCTCCGGGATGGTGATCATCACGGCCAGCGGCAGGTCCATGCCGTTCATCACCATGAACTCCAGCGCGTTGTCCAGCATGGCGGAGTCCGAGCCGGAGGTGTTGATGATGGGCAGGATCTTGTTCATGTCGTCCTGCAGGATGGGGCTGGAGATGCTCTCCTCGCGGGCCAGCATGGCGTCCGTGTTGCCCTTGATGGTGTTGATCTCGCCGTTGTGCAGGATGAACCGGTTGGGGTGTGCACGCATCCAGCTGGGGTTGGTGTTGGTGGAGAAGCGGCTGTGCACCATGCCGATGGCGGACTCATAGTCCGGGTCCTGCAGGTCGGTGTAGAACAGGCGCAGGTCGTGCACAAGGAACATGCCCTTGTACACGATGGTGCGGCTGGACAGGCTGGGCACATAGGTGCCGTTGCTGGCCTGCTCGAACACGCGGCGCACCACATACAGCTTGCGGTCAAAGTCGATGCCCTTGCTCACCTTGGCGGGCTTTTTGATGAAGCACTGCCAGATGGAGGGCATGCAGTCGCGGGCTTTCTGGCCCACGGCGTCCGGGTCCACGGGCACCTTGCGCCAGGCCAGGAACTCCAGCCCCTCCTTGCGGGTGACCACCTCGAACAGCTTCATGGCCTGGGCGCGCATGTGCTCGTTCTGGGGGAAGAAGAACATGCCCACGCCGTATTCCCGCTCGTTGCCAAGGCGGATGTTGAGTTCATCGGCCACCTTGGAGAAAAATTTATGGCTGATCTGCAGCAGAATGCCCACGCCGTCACCGGTCTTGCCCTCGGCGTCCTTACCGGCGCGGTGCTCCAGCCGCTCCACGATGCGCAAAGCGTCGTCCACGGTCTGGTGGCTCTTGCGGCCCTTGATGTCCACCACAGCGCCGATGCCGCAGGCATCGTGCTCAAACTGTGGATCGTACAGGCCAAGGGTGTGCGTTTGCTCTGTAAAGTTTTGCATAGTCTTTCCCATCCTTTTGACACTCCAGATTGTGCTCTGCCGGGCGCGGCACCCTCCGCACCCCGGAAAACGAAAAAAAGCGCCCCGCAAGGGCAGACGATGCCCCTGCGGAACGCCTTTGTTCCGATAACTTTATTATACCCTGCACTGAAAAATGTTCAAGTGACAGCTGCACCAAATATAACAGCCGCTTTGCACCGCTTCTTGTGCGAAACGCCGCGAACCCCCGCAGCTGTGCGCGGCACACAACCAAAACCGCCGCACCCGGCGGCCTTTTGCAAGGCACAGGATGCGGCGGTTCTTATGCGTCAGTGCGGAGATTCCTGCGGTTCAGGGGTGTTCAGTGCTTGGGGGAATACTGTTTGCGGGTGAAGAACCATCCGCAGGCCAGCAGCAGGGAGCCCAGGCTTGCCAGCACACCGGCCATCCAGCTGGTGGTGCCGGTCTGGGGCAGGGCGGCGGCGTCCGGGGTGGCGTCCTGCACGGCGGGGTTCTGGGGGTTCTCCGGGGTCACAGGG
>CABQHF010000347.1 GCA_902463905.1 uncultured Faecalibacterium sp.
ATGAACCGGCTGGAAAGCCAGCTGAACTGCGTGCTGTTCATCCGCTCCAACCGGGGCGTGACCCTGACGCCGGAGGGTGAGCTGCTTTACTCCCGCATCGCATCGGCAGCGGTGCAGATCCAAGACGCGGAAGAAGAACTGAGTGCCAGCGCCACGCTGGAGCACGGTGCCATCAGCATCAGCGCCACCGAGACGGCCCTGAACATCTATCTTTCCGAGAAGCTGCGGGCCTTCCACAACAATTTCCCCGGCATCCGGCTGCGCATCTCGAACCACTCCACCCCGCAGGCGGTGCAGGCCGTGAAGAACGGCGAGGTGGATTTTGCCATCGTATCCACGCCGGCCGAGGTGGAGCCCGGGCTGAAAATGGTGGAGCTGAAGTCCTTTTATGAGGTGCTGGTGGGCGGAAAGACCTTTACCGCACTGGCCAGCCAGAATCTTTCCCTGAAGGAACTGACCAACTACCCGCTGATCTCGCTGAGCGACGAGAGCATGACCCGCAGCTTTTACCGGCAGCTGTTCCTGGACCACGACGCCGTGCTCAAGCCCGACACCGAGGCCGCCACCACCGACCAGATGCTCACTCTGGTAAAAAGCGAGCTGGGCCTTGCCTTTGTGCCGGAACCCATGGCCCGGGAGCCGCTGCAGCGCGGCGAGATCGTCCAGCTGCATTTGCAGGAGATCATCCCCTCCCGCTCCATCTGCCTGGTCTACGACCACCACCGCCCGCTGAACACGGCGGCCCGGAAGTTCCAGCAGATGATCACCCAGACGACGGCACGGCATGCATGATGTTTTCCCATAAAGAAAGTGCCAGTGCACAAATCCTGTGCACTGGCACTTTCTGGTTTTTTGTTACTTCTTACGCGGTTCGGTGCTTTCTTTCAGCTCCCGGTGCTCTTCCTGCAGCTCCTGTTTCAGGGCATGGTTGATCTCCCGCGTTTCCTGCCGGATCTCGGTCAGGTCTTTTTCGATGACAGGGTTCTCTTCCAGATCTTCCCGGATGAACATCAGCGCAAAGCTGACCAGCAGAAAGCCGCAGCAGATCCAGATGGCCCGGCCGCCCAGCAGCGCAGCGCTCCGGCTGCCGATGCCGGCCCCGATGGCAAACAGCAGGATGATGCCAAAGTACCGCAGCATCCGGTCCCTGGCCTGCGGTTCGTGGGTCTTGCGCCAGATGCACAACGCCTCCACGCCGCTGCGCAGGTCACCGATGCACATGGTGCTGGCAAAGGCGTAGCCGTTCACCTTGCGGAAAGCCTGCACCTGCATGGCGCAGGCAAACGAGACGATGGCGTTGGCCAGCAGGTCCTGCTCCTGCGGCAGAAAGCCCACGAGGAACAGCAGCAGTCCTTCGCCCAGCACCACCAGCTGCCGCCAGTGGAGCGTGCGCATCTCCCGGAAGCGCTCCCTCATTTTTTCGGCGGTGAGCACCCCCAGCGCAAAGGCGCACAACGGCACCAGATAATGCAGCACCCGCTCCCAGTTGCCATCCATCAGGTTGGCGCTGAGCAGCACGATATTGCCGGTCTGGGCGTTGGCAAACACTTTGCCCCGGAACAGATAGGTATAGGCGTCCTGCAGGCCGCCGGACAGTGAAAGGAACACGGCGGTGAGAAAGGATTCGGACATTTGCCCGTGATG
>CABQHF010000348.1 GCA_902463905.1 uncultured Faecalibacterium sp.
TTTCAGTGTCGGGGTCTGCACCCGGCCCACCGTCAGGGTCTTGTGGTACAGCACCGAAAAGAGCCGTGTCGCATTGATGCCCACCAGCCAATCCGCTTTTGCACGGCAGAGGGCCGATTGGTAGAGAGCATCATAGTCCGAATCCGGGCGCAGGTTTGCAAAGCCCTCCCGGATGGCGGTATCCTCCATGCTGGAAATCCAGAGCCGCTTCACAGGTTTCGTGCAGCTGGCCATTTGGTAGACGAAACGGAAAATCAGTTCTCCCTCCCGGCCTGCGTCGGTCGCGGCGGTCACACTGTCCACATCCGGGCGGTTGAGCAGAGAGCGCACAATTTCAAACTGCTGTTTCTTTTCGTCCGGGACAATGAACTGCCACGGCTGGGGCAGGATGGGCAAATCTTCATACTTCCACTTGCAGTATTTTTCATCGTACTGGCCCGCCTCGGCAAAGGACACCAGATGCCCGATGCACCAGCTGACCAGATACCCGCCGCCCTGCCAGTAGCCGTTTTGCTTTTCATCGGCCCCGATCACGGTGGCAATGCTGCGGGCAACACTGGGCTTTTCGGCAATCACCAGCTGAAAGCTCATGTTTCGTCCTCCTGTCCGTCCTCCGAATGAATCTCGATTTCAGCCGGTTCCTCGTCTGCATCCTCGTCCTCGCCAAAATCGTATTCGTCCAGATCATCGTGCCCGGTGGTATCGGCCTTGGGCTTACGGAACTTGAAATAATAGAGTGCTGCGCCGCCGCCAGCCAGAGCCAGTACCAGCAGGATCATCAGACTGCCCATGTTCGACTTGGGCTTTTCCTCCGGCGTTTCGGTGTCGTTTTTCGCCGCTTCCGGGGCTGTGCAGTTGCGCAGGCTCTTTTCACACAAGGAGCAGTTTTCATTGATGTTCCCGGCCTCACATTTCACGGTGCAGGTGCAGAACTCGGTGTCCTGCGGTTCTTCATCCAGCAGGGCCAGCAAGTCGGCATCGTCCACTTGGTTCAGGAAGTGAACGGACGTTTCCTTGTCCTCGTTGGCACGGTCAATGAGAATGTAAAAATAATTCCCGGCCTTGGTGGTCACTGTGATAAGCTGCTTGTCGCCATAAAAGTCATCCACCAGTGTTGCGTTGCCCTTGGGCGTGATGGACACGCCCAAAGGCTCCATGCCGCCCGTAGTCGGTTCTTCCTCGGTAATTTCCGGCAGAGGTTCTGGGGCAGGGTCAGTGCCGCTTGCAAAAGCAGGCATGGAGAACGAACAGAGGCAGAGCAGGATAGCCAGCAGTCCGGCAGCGAAGCGGCGGTTCCAATCAGGTTTCATCGGCGGCATCCTCCTGTTTGTGGTACGGGGTGACGTTGGGCGCGGCGTTCAGCGCACCGCTGCGCAGGAAGGCCGCGAACTCATCCGGTTTCATGTTCATGCTGCGCACCAGCTGAATGATTTGAAGATTTTCCTGTTCGGTCTTTTCGGCTTCCAGTTCTTTCAACTGCTGCTGGTACTCGGAGATTTTTTCTTTGAGCCGTTCAATGTCACGCTCAATGCGGGAAAGTCTTTTTGCCATACAAAATCCTTTCTGGCGTTACGGTAAACGCCCATAGCTGTAAAAATGTTCCTGCCAATATTTTGAGTTGAGGTT
>CABQHF010000349.1 GCA_902463905.1 uncultured Faecalibacterium sp.
GAGACCATCGACCTGGCCCGCAACTCGGCTGAGGATTTCCAGAAGGCTCTGATGGAGGCCCAGAGCGCCGAGATCGACGGCGTTTCCGGTGCCACCTATACCTCCGATGCTGTCAAGCAGGCTGCCTCCTCCTGCATCCAGCAGGCTATGGGCGTGGCAGTGGAAGCACCGGCTGAAGCATCTGCCGCAGAGGTGAAGAGCGGTTTCCCTGCCTGCGAAGAAGGACTGGGCGGTGCCACTGCTGCCGGTCAGGGCGAGATCGCTTTTGTGGCAGACCCCATCGCGGACAGCGAGATCAAAGAGACCGTCAATGTGGATGTACTGGTCTGTGGTCAGGGGCCTGCCGGTATGGCTGCCGCCCTTGCCTGTGCAGAACAGGGCCTTAACACCGTTGCAGTGGAAAAGGGCGCCTCTCCCACTTGGCGCAGCGCGACCATGGGTGCATTCCATGACCGTGTCCACCAGAAATTCGGCGTAGAGTTTGACACCAAGCAGTGGATGGATGACGCAATGGTCAACTGCTCTTACCGCGGTGAGCAGACCATCTACCAGAAGTGGGTCGATACCTGTGACGAAGCTGTTGACTGGTTCTTGGATCAGCTGGAGATCCCGGTGGAAAACTATTCTCTGACCTTCAACGCCGGTGATTTCCCGGAGTTTACCGCTGCCTATGACGAGCTGAGCCTGTCCCGCAGCTGGAACACCTCCCTCAACATCCCGATGGCAACCGATGAGATCGCCGCAAAGCTGCAGGAAAAAATCACTGCTGCCGGTGCGGAAGTGCTGTTCAACACCCCGGTCGTCCAGCTGGTGACCGAGGGCGAAAAGGTTGTGGGTGCTATCGTCAAGGGTGAGAACGGTTATGTGAAGTATCTGACCGCTAAGGGCGTCGTTCTGGCCACCGGCGGCTATGAGTTCAACCCGGAAAAACTGGCTGCCTGCTGCCGTCCCCGCGATCTGGCACTGGGTCACTGGATGAACGGAACCAAGACCAACACCGGCGACGGCCATGAGATGGCCAAGGCTATCGGTGCCATGGAGGATGAGTATCCTCATTCGCTGATGTTGGATCCTGAGCAGCTGATGCCGTACCTGCGGGTGAATAAGCGGGGCGTGCGTTTTACGGCTGAGTACGAGGCCTATAACCATCTGGCAAACGCGATTCAGGCACAGCCGGGCGCATACAATTACTACATTGTAGACGCAAACGTGATGGACATTGTTGACAGCATCTGGACCCCTTCTTCCAGTTGCTACGGCCCCAAGGAGGTCTGGGCTGGCGCTGCTACCAGCGACAAGGCACTGAAGGCTGATACGCTGGAGGAACTTGCAGAGAAGATGGGCGTGCCCGCTGATGCCTTTGTGGCGACCATCAACCACTGGAACGAGATGTGCGATGCCGGTGAGGACACCGATTTCCATTTCCCCGGCGAGATGATGCACAAGATCGACACGGCTCCTTTCTATGCTACCAAGGAGATGGCCTCCGCACTGTGCACCGTCAGCGGTTTGCAGATCACTGCCAAGAGCGAAGTGCTGAACACCGAGGCACAGCCCATTGCGGGCCTGTACGCCATCGGCAATGTGTCCGGCAGCATGTTCTCTGGTACCTATCCCCACAATGA
>CABQHF010000350.1 GCA_902463905.1 uncultured Faecalibacterium sp.
TCCTGGTTGACCTTGGTGGCGCTGGGGTCGTAGTCGATGGGGGTGATATTGGCGCCGGGATACAGCGCACGGATCTTGTTCACCATGCCTTTGCCCACGATGTGGTTGGGCAGGCAGCCGAAGGGCTGGGCACACACGATGTTGCCGTAGCCGCCCTGCACCAGCTCGATCATCTCGGCGGTCAGCAGCCAGCCCTCGCCCATCTTGGCACCCAGCGAAATGATGCCCTTGGGCTTTTCCACCAGCTCCTTGAAGGGGCCGGGGGCGTAGAAGCCTGCATCGGCCTCGGCCTTGAGCATGGCGCGCTCGATGCTGTCCAGCCAGTTGAGGAACTGGTCAATGCCGATCTTCACCGCCAGCTTGCCGCCGTACAGGATGTGGTCCTCGCCCATGTTGAAGGCGCAGTACTGCACAAAGCCCATCAGGCCGGGGAAGTTCACCTCGCAGTCCTGGCTTTCCAGGAACTTCTGCAGGTCGTTGTTGCCCAGCGGGCTGTACTTGACGTAGATCTCACCGACCACGCCCACCTTGACCTTGGGCACCCGGGTGACCGGGATGTTGGCAAAGTCGGCTGCAATGAGCGGGAAGGTGCGCTTCATCTCCTTGGAGGTGTAGCCCTTGCCGGCCAGCAGCACACGGCCCAGACGGGTGACCCACAGGTCCACCATCTTGTCTGCAGCACCCTTCTCGTTCTCGTAAGGTGCCACCTGATTGCGCAGGGCGCACAGCATATCGCCGTAGAAGATGCAGGCGATGGCGCGGCGGGCCAGCGGCAAGGTCATCTGGAAGCCGCTGTCCTTTTCCAGGCCGGAGAAGTTCAGGCTGGCCACCGGGATCTGCGGGTAACCGGCCTTGACCAGTGCCTTGCGCAGCAGATGGATGTAGTTGGAAGCACGGCAGCCGCCGCCGGTCTGGGTGATGAGCAGCGCGGTGTGATCCAGATCATATTTGCCGCTGTTCAGCGCGTCCAGGAACTGGCCAATGACCAGCAGGGCCGGATAGCAGGTATCGTTGTGGACATATTTCAGGCCCAGCTGTGCCACGGCACTGCCGCAGTTGCCCAGGATCTCGCACTTGTAGCCGTCGTAGCGCAGGGCGTACTCCAGCAGGCGGAACTGGGTAATGGCCATGTTGGGGATGAGGATGGTATGCGTTTTCTTCATCTCCGGGGTGAATTTGGGATAATTGTATTCCATAGGTTCCTCCTATGAGTTTATCTCTCGCAAATCTTGGCTCTCCCCTTGGGAGAGCTGGCGCGCAAGCGCCTGAGAGGGCGGATCTTTTCAGCGTCCTCGCCCTCTCCGTCACGGCTTACGCCGTGCCACCTCCCCCAAAGTGGGAGGCAAGAAAAGCGCATCTGAATCGTTATGCTTTTGCCTTTTCCTCGGCCACCTCGTCGCGCTCGTCCAGCGCGGCAAACAGACTGCGCAGGCGGATGTTCACTGCACCCAGGTTCGTGATCTCGTCGATCTTGAGCTGGGTGTACAGCTTGCCGCCGGCCTGCAGGATCTCGCGGGTCTCGTCGGTGGTAATGGCATCCACGCCGCAGCCGAAGGACACCAGCTGCACCAGATCCATATCCTTCTGGGTGGTGCAGTATTTGGCGG
>CABQHF010000351.1 GCA_902463905.1 uncultured Faecalibacterium sp.
CGCTGGAACACCGAGACCGGTTCTTTTCTTTTTTTGCGGATGGTTGCCATCAGCTTGTTTTCTCCCCTTTTTTATCCAATGTCCGGCGCACGCCCCTCAGCGCACAAGGGCTGTGGCAAGCGCCAGGCCGCACACGCTGAGCGCGCACAGCCAGTAGAACACCGTGACCGGGCCTGCACCCCGGTTTTCCAGCCAGCGGTGCAGCGGCGCTGCACGGAACAGCCGCCGCCCGGTGATGCGGTGGAACAGGATCTGCAGCAGCACCATGCCGCCCTCTGCCCAGAAGGGCAAAGCCAGCGGGATGCTCAACTCTGCATACCCGATGCACAGCGGCACGCAGCCCAGTATACCGGCCAGATACAGGCAGCCGCAGCTGCCTGGCCGCAGCTTTGCGGGCGGGAAGTTCCACAGCAGGAATGCCAGCAGCGCCCCGGCCAGTGCCGCCGGCAGCACTGCCAGCGGGAACCAGCCCAGCTGCGTTTCCAGCATCATGAGGCCCAGCATGGCCACAAAAGCCGTCCCGCACACGGTGCCGTCGGCTCCGTCGGCGGTGCGGGCACACTCTGCCAGCGCCACCAGCACAAGTTCCCACAGCACTGGGGCCGCGCCGCCCAGCTCCAGATATTCTGCACCGGGCAGCTGCATCCCGGTGGGCAGGCAGCCGTTCACTGCCAGCAGCACCAGCACGGCCGCTGCGGCAGCGGCTTCCAGTGCAAGGCGGGGCACACGCCGCAGGCCCAGAGGCGAGCGGCTGCGCAGACGGACGATGTCATCCGCCAGCCCGATGGCTCCAAAGGCCTGCGCACCGAACAGCGCGATGAGCAGCCGGGTCATCAGCTGGCTCTCACTGCCCAGCAGGGTGGGCTGAGCCACGCAGGCAGCCGTCCAGCCCACGCCCACAGCAGCCAAAGTGCTCACCATCAGGCACAAACCGCCCCAGACGGGCACCCGGCTTTCTTCCGGGGGCGGCGCCTGCTGATCCTGCTCCTGCTGCGACCGGAAGCGCTCCAGCTCCTTTTGCAGCGGTGCCATAAAATTGCCGAGCGCCGCCGTCAGCACAAAACCCAGTGTTGACGCGACGACCAAGGCGAAACGAATCATTTCTCAGTCTCCAATATTCGCCAGAAAGTTATTCTCTGGTGTCTTTCTGCTCAGCGTAGAAAATTTCCAGTACCTTTTCCAGCGCCATGCCGCGGCTGGCCTTCACCAGCAGGGCGTCGCCGGGCTGGATGCGGTTGAGCAGCGCATCCGCAGCTTCGCGGTAATTGTTGGCGTGCAGAGTCTTTTGCCCCTTGGCTGCTGCCACCACGGCGGTGCGCTTGGCCTGGTCGCCGTAGGTCACCAGGCAATACAGGCCGCTCTCGGCGGCCAGACGGCCCAGTTCCTCGTGGGCTTCGCGGCTCAGGTCGCCCAGTTCCAGCATATCGCCCAGCAGGGCAAAGCGGCGCTTGCAGGGAAACTCCTTGAACATGGCCAGGGCAGCCTTCATGCTGTCGGGGTTTGCATTGTAGCAGTCCTCGATGACGGTCACGCCATTGCTGTCCACCACCTTCTGGCGGCGGCCGGTCTGCTCAAAGGCGGCCAGGCCCT
>CABQHF010000352.1 GCA_902463905.1 uncultured Faecalibacterium sp.
GGATTTTGAGTCCCCCTCGTCTGCCATTCCGACACACCGGCTGATGTTCAGAACATTATTTATTATACCGGATTCCCTGCCAAAAATCAAGACAAAAAATCAAAGGGGAAACCTGCCCCCGGCGGCCTGCTTTTTTTGCGCCGGGAGGTGGACAGAACCCACGCCGGGCGGTATACTGGGAGCAGATGTTTTACACCACAGGAGGGTTTAGCTGTGAAAAACTTTGACGAACTTCTCAAGAAATATGCCGATTTCATCGTCCGGGTGGGGGTCAACCCCCAGTCGGGCCAGGTGCTGATCATCAACTGTGCGCTGGAAGGTGCCCCGCTGGCACGGCTGTGCGTGCGCAGTGCCTTTGAGGCGGGTGCGCGGGATGTGCAGGTGAACTGGACCGACGACGCCGTCACCCGCACCCGCATGGAGCTGGGCAGCGAAGAGGCCCTGACCGACCACAAGGGCTGGCAGCTGCGCCGCTATCTGGACTACGCCGAGACCGAGGGCGGCGTGTGCGTGCTGCACCTCATCGCCGACGACCCGGAGGTGTTTGCCGGGCTGGACGGGGCCAAGATCAGCCGGGTGAACAGCGCCAACCGCGCCTTCATGCAGCCCTGGCGTGAGTACACCATGAACGACCGGGTGCAGTGGTCCATCGCGGCCATCCCGTCCGCGCCGTGGGCCAAGAAGATGTTCCCGGAGCTGGACACCGATGCCGCCATCGAGGCGCTGTGGCAGCTGATCTTTGACACCTGCCGCGTGACCGGCGGTGACCCGGTGGGCGAGTGGCAGGAGCATCTGGCCCGGCTGTCTGCCCTGCGGGACAAGATGAACGCCCTGGATCTGGAGAGCGTGCACTTTGCCAGCAGCAACGGCACCGACCTGACCGTGGGCATCGCTGACCAGGCCGTGTGGGAGAGCGCCGCGAGCAAGAACGAGAAGGGGGTCACCTTCCTGCCCAACATTCCCACGGAGGAGGTGTTCACCGCGCCCCATAAAGATAAGGTGAACGGCGTCGTGTACGGCACCAAGCCCTATGTGTTCAACGGCCAGCTCATCAAGGGCTTCCATGTGACCTTCAAGGATGGCAAGGTGGTGGAGCACGGTGCCGAGGAAGGAGCCGACCTGCTGGGCCAGCTGCTGGACACCGACGAGGGTGCCCGCCACATCGGCGAGGTGGCACTGGTGCCCGCTTCCAGCCCCATCAACCGCTGCGGCAAGCTGTTCTACAACACCCTGTTTGACGAGAACGCCGCCTGCCACATCGCCTTTGGCGACAGCTACCCCGGCACCACCGCGGGCGGCACCGGCCTGACCCGGGAGCAGTTGGACGCACGCGGCATGAACCACTCCTCCCTGCACGAGGACGTGATGATCGGTGCCGAGGACAGCGAGATCACCGGCAAATGCCGCGACGGCCGCACCGTGCAGCTGTTCCAAAACGGCGTCTGGGTGCTGTAAAAAGGCCGGAAATGCGAAAAATTCAAGAAAATGCTTGCATAAAGCGCAAGAGTATGCTATATTCTAGTAGTACGATATAGTTTAACCTGAAACGTGGGCCGCAAGGTCCGCGTTTCTTGTTTGT
>CABQHF010000353.1 GCA_902463905.1 uncultured Faecalibacterium sp.
TCATCGGTGAAGTGCGATTTCTCGCTCAGCAGCGGAAAATCCTTGTGCTTGTAATTGTTGTGGTCAAATTCATAGGGACTGCCCACGATGTCACCCAAGATTGCTCCTAACATGGCTGTTTCCTCCCTTACCTATGATGCCGCTTCTGGAAATCAGCTTCGATTTGTTCTTTCCACTCTGCGCCGATGGACGCGCAGCAGGGTGCTTCCCGCATCCGGGAAACCGTCTCGCTGACAACGTGGTAGTTGACCGCCACGCCCTGTGCGTCATTCTCGAACCGCACAGCCCGGTCGGACGAGATGCCGAAGCGGGCAGCTTCCTTCACGGCGTCCATGTTGGCACCGAGGAACAGGAACTCCCAGCCGTACTGCTCTTTTTCCCGCTCGATCATCCGGCGGATCTTCTCATAGCCAAACCGCTTGCTGGCGTTTTCCAAGCCGTCGGTGGTGATGACAAAGATGACCTTTTCGGCGCGCTCGCTCTCCGGCAGATGGCGCTGAATGTTCGCCATCTTCTCCACGCCGTAGCCAATGGCATCCAGCAGCGCCGTGCAGCCCCGGACGTAGTAGTCCTTTCCGGTCAGCGGCGCAACAGCCTTCAGTGGGAAACGGTCGTGCAGCAGCTGCACCTCATGGTCGAACAGGATGGTGGTCACGTTGGCCTCGCCCTCCTGCTCCTTCTGCCGGGTCAGCATAGCATTGAACCCGCCGATGGTGTCCTGCTCCAGCCCGCCCATGGAACCGCTGCGGTCCAGAATGAAAACAAGCTCGGTAAGATTTTTCTTCATAATAAATGCCCTCCGTTTTGTGGTGTATCGCTTTCGTTGGCAAAAGGATACCACAAACCGGAGGGCAAAAGGTCAACGGGCAGGCGACAAATCACGCACCCAGCTGTTCCTGATCGTATTCAAACAGCAGCGTATTGACCTGATTGATGTTATAGATTTTGTGTTCCAGACAGTACCGCACGATCCAGTCCCGCTTGGAGCCATCCGAAAAGGCATAGCCCGCGCTCTTGAGCAGGTCGATGGTTTCATCTTCGGACAGGTGCAGCCCAACCGCAAAGGCCAGCACCGTTTTCTTTTTGGGGTTGTAGTCGCGATTGCACTGAATTTTGGAGAAATGCTGCCGGGAGATGTTGGACTGCTTGTACACGGTGGAGTCTTTCAGCCCCCGCTCGTCAATGAGCCGCAGCAGCCGGGTGGTGAAGCTCTCGCCAAGGTTGTCCATCAGGCTTTCCAGACTGCGGGCTGTCCTGGGTGCCGCGGCGGGTGCCGGAACTGCACCTAGCATCGGCAGGGCAGCATCTTCTTCCAGAAGCCTCCGCCGCTCTGACAATTCCCTGCGCCGACGGCCAAATCCGTAGCTTTCATCGTTCTGTGCTACATAGTGGTCGTCAATGTACTCCTCCACCGAGGCGAACAGCTTCCGGCTCACGGCCAGCGAGTCCCGGTCGTAAAGCACCAGATACACGGTCAGGTCGTGCTCCATGACGTACTGCGTGATGGTGTCCACCGCAATGCGGAAGGCCTGTTCTTTGGGGTAGCCATAGTT
>CABQHF010000354.1 GCA_902463905.1 uncultured Faecalibacterium sp.
AAGATCCACAAAAGGTAGGGCGTGTTGCGGAACAGCTCAATGTAAGCCGCCGACAGCCAGCCCAGGATGCGGGCTGGGCCTTTTTTACAGTAGGTGCGGGCCAGCGCCAGCAGGCTGCCAAGGGCCAGCCCTATAATCACGCCCAGCACCGAGATGATGCAGGTGAAGGCGATGCCCCGCAGCAGGTACACGAATACGCCCGGCTGCACGAGGATGGAAAAACTGGAAGCCAGAGTGCTCATTTATGCCGCCTCCTTCAGGGCCGTGTGCTTCACGGCGCGCAGGGCCGGGTCTGCCTTGCCCTTGCGCTCCTTGAGGGAAGCCTCCCAGCGGGTGGCCAGGGTGGACAGCGGGAAGCATACCACAAAGAAGATCAAGCCGCACACGATGTAGGCCGGTGCATAGGCACCGCCGGTGGAAGCACCGGTCACGAAACTGTAGGTGACGCTGATGAGATCCGCGCCGCCCACGATGTACAGGCAGGAGGTGTTCTTGAACAGGTTGACCACCTGATTCACCATCGGGGGCAGCATCACCGGAATGCTCTGGGGCAGGATGATGTAACCCATCCGCTGCAGGTAGTTGAAGCCCTGCGCCTGGGCCGCCTCAAACTGGCCTCTGGGCACCGACTCGATGGCCGCGCGGACCACCTCGCCCATATAGGCACCCGTGTAAACGCCCAGTGCAATGATGCCGGTGCGGATGACGCCCATGCTCAGGCCTGCAAACGCCAGCGCGTAATACAGGAAACACAGCTGCAGCAGCAGCGGAGTGTTCTGGATGAATTCCACATACACCCGTGCAATGAATTTCAGGATCTTATTGCCGCTGGTGGCCATCAGGCCGATGACTGCACCAATAGCAAAGGCCAGCGCCAGTGCACAGAAGGCGGTCAGCAGGGTGTTGCCTAGCCCCAACAGAAAACTTTCGCGGTGATTCCACACCGTAGCCCATGCGTCCCATGAAAACAAACCAGACATGGCGAACGCTCCTTTCTCCCAAACCTCTTGTTTTGATTTAATCCAGGCCGTTGTCCTTGATCAGGCCCTCGATGGTGCCATCGGCCAGCCAGCCGGTGACCAGCTCGTCACACAGGGCCGAGAAACCGCTGCCCTTCTTGGTGGCGATGCCGTACTCCTGCGGGCTGAACTCTGCGTCGATGTAGCTGCGGCCATCGGTCTTGTAGATGGCCAGAATGGACTTATCCACGCAGAAGCCGTCCACCTCGCCGGCGCTCAGGGCCGTGCTGATGGCGGGGTAATCATCGTACTGACGGAAGGAAACGCCATCCTTCCAGGTATCGGCGTTGAAGGTGTCGGCATCAAAGCCATCTCCGGTGAGGACACCGGCGTCGATCATGGCCTGCACCAGTGCACGGGCGGAGGTAGAACCGGAGGAAACGCCCACGACCTTATCTTTCAGGTCTGCCAGCTCCTTGATGCCAGAGGAATCCTCCACCAGCACGCTGACATGGTCGGTGTAGTAGGGAGTGGAGAAATCCCAGCTCTTCTTGCGCTCATCGGTGATGGTAAAGGTAGCCAGCAC
>CABQHF010000355.1 GCA_902463905.1 uncultured Faecalibacterium sp.
CCTGCACCGGGTTCTTGTAAGGCGTATCGTAGAGCACGGCCTTCATCTGGTAGAGATGCTCTGCGCCGGGCACCACATAGATCATGCGTCCGCCGGGGCGCAACACCCGCTCGAACTCCTCCTGCGCAAAGGGCGAGAAGCAGTTCAGCAGCAGGTCTGCCCAGCCGGTGCGCACCGGCTGGCTGAAGCTGGAGGCCACCGCATACTTTGCGGTGGGCAGCGCCTTGGCGGCCAGCCGCACAGCGGGTTTGGCGATATCGAACCCGGCCAGCTGCAGCGGCCTGCCTGCTCTGGCGAACTGCTGGGCGATGCAGCGGTCGTACCAGCCCTCGCCGCAGCCTGCATCCAGCAGATGCAGCACCGCCTCCGGGGCGGCAGGCTGGCCGTATTCCAGGCACAGCTCCCCTGCTGCCTGCCCGAAGATGCCGTAGTACCCGGCGTTCAGGAAGGCGCGGCGTGCCGCCACCATCTCCTTGCTGTCGCCGGGGGCCTTGGTGCGCATGCTCTGCACCGGCAGCAGGTGCCAGTAGCCCTCTTTTGCGCGGTCAAAACTGTGGTTCCGGGCACATTTCAGGGACACATCCCCGGTAAGCGGTGCGCCGCACAGCGGGCACTGCCAGGGGGCAAATTCGTTCTGGCTCATACCTCGTCGCTGTGATCCTCAATGGGGGCGGTGGCACCGCCGTGGGCGTTCATATACTCCTCAAAGTTCGTGAATTTCTGCTGCGGCGGGCGGCGGCTGATGAGCACAAGGCCCGGGTCCTCGTCCTTTGCAGCGGGCTGACGGCTGCGGCGGCCGGTGTCCGCCTTGGGGGCGCGGCCTGCGCCGCCGGCGGCATTGCGGGGGCTGCCGGTGCGCTCGGTGCGGGGTACACGGCCTGCACCACCGGCTGCTGCCGGGCGGGCATTGCGGTCGGTGCGCTCATTGCGCTCGCCGGGGTTATTGCGGTCATTGCGGCGGTTTGCATTGCGGCGGTCATTCTCCTGGCCGTTCTGGGCGTTCTGCACCGACTGTGCGGTCTTGATGGCCGGGGCAGTGGGTGCCGCCGGGGCCTTCCTGACCGGACGCAGGGGCGTTGCCTCCGGGGCGCTCACGAAGTGCGGGTCGAATTTGGGCTGGGCATTGCTGCCGCGGGCCGGGGCGTTCTGCTCCCGGCGGGGGCGGCTGTTGCTATTATTGTTGGAACGGCGGTCATTGCTGCGCCCGCCGGAAGTACGCTTGGTATCATCCATGGTTCGTTCCTCTTTTTCCAGTTTTTCGGGCTGTTTTGCCGGAGCCTTAGGCGCGGCGACAGCCTTTTTTTCAGGCTTTGCAGGGGCGGCCGCTGCCTTGGCGGGCTTTGCCTGCTTTTCCGGCTGCTGCCCGGCCTGTTCGGGTGCAGCTTTGGGCTTTTTGCCGCGCACGGGCGGCTCCGGGCGCACCGGAGCGGGCACGCCGTCCCACGGGTGGCCGGACACCACCGGGATCTTCCGGCGGTTCAGCTTTTCGATGCCGGCCAGATACTCCTGCTCCTCCGGGGCGCAGAAGCTGACGGC
>CABQHF010000356.1 GCA_902463905.1 uncultured Faecalibacterium sp.
TCGCCGTCCACCGCGATATAGCCGTTTTCCCGCAGCTTTTTCATGGCGATGCTCACGCTCGCCTTGGTAAAGCCCAGCTCGTTGACCACGTCAATGGAGCGCACCTTGCCCATGCGCTGGGTCAGCATCAGGATCGTTTCAAGATAATCTTCTGCGGATTGGTGGATCTGCATGGTTTGTTTGCCTCCTGCCTTGCCCGCCCCATGGCGGGGGATTCTCTGCCGGGATGCAAAGCATCACGGTTTGTATGATACAGGATATCACACTTTTGCCGTTGATGCAAGCAATTCGCAGGAAGTTTGTGTAAACAAACCAATTTTCTTCTGCACAAAACTGCTGTTTTGCCGGTTTTTGTGCCGAGTTGTTTTGTGCAAAGGGGATAAAAGCCTTTTACTTCTGTTCCAGGTAGGCCGCCGGGCCGGACTGGTACAGGTCGCCGCCGTGGGCGTCCAGGATCACGGTCAGAGGCATATCCCGCACCTGCAGCCGACGCACAGCTTCGCAGCCGAGATCCGGCCAGGCGATGACTTCCAGCGTTTCCACACTTTTTGCCATCAGGGCACCGGCACCGCCCAGGGCAGCCAGGTAGACAGCCCCGTTGCGCACCACGGCCTCCTTGACGGCTTCGTCCCGCTTGCCCTTGCCGATCATGATCTTGTTGCCCAGATCCAGCAGGCGGGGGCTCATGGCGTCCATGCGGCCGCTGGTGGTGGGGCCGGCCGAGCCGATCACCTCACCAGAGCGCTCCGGGGTGGGGCCGACGTAATAGATGGCGCTGCCGGTCAAGTCGAAGGGCAGTGCCTCGCCCTTATCCAGCGCCTCGATCATCCGCTTGTGGGCCTGATCGCGGGCGGTGTACACCACGCCGGACAACCGTACGGTATCGCCCGCCTTCAGCGGGGCCAGATCCTGCGCGGTGCAGGGAGTGGTCAGTCTGTATTCCATGATTCTCCCTCCTTACAGTTCCGCGCTGGCGCGGCGGGTAACGTGACAGGAAACATTCACTGCCACCGGCAGGCCCGCCACATGGGTGGGCATCTGCTCAATGGCAAGGCCCAGGCAGGTGGTCTTTCCGCCAAAGCCCTGGGGCCCGATGCCCAGCCCGTTGATGGCCGTGAGCAGTTCCTGCTCCAGCTGTGCATAGTAGGGGTCGGGGTTTGGCACATCCAGCGGGCGCAGCAACGCCTTCTTGGCAAGATAGGCTACTTTATCAAAGCTGCCGCCCACGCCGATGCCCAGCACGACGGGCGGGCAGGGGTTGGAACCGGCCAGCTTTACCGTGTCCACCACAAACTTCTTGAAGCCCTCCACGCCGTCGGCGGGTTTGAGCATCTGGATGCGGCTCATATTCTCGCTGCCAAAGCCCTTGGGTGCCACCGTGATGCGGCAGCCCGCGCCGTCCACCAGATGCACCGTGATGACGGCGGGGGTGTTGTCGCCGGTGTTGCCCCGGCGCAGCGGGTCAGCCACGATGCTCTTGCGCAGGTAGCCGTCGGTGTAGCCCCGGCGCACGCCCTCGTGGATGGCGGC
>CABQHF010000357.1 GCA_902463905.1 uncultured Faecalibacterium sp.
GTGCAGGGTGCCGTTCTGCACCAGAATGGTGGCAATGGGGCCCTGACCCTTGTCCAGACGGGCCTCGACCACGGCGCCCTTGGCGCGGCGGTTGGGGTTGGCCTTCAGCTCCATGACCTCGGCTTCCAGAGCGATCCGCTCCAGCAGGTCGCTGATGCCCATGCCGGTGACGGCAGAGACCGGAATGCAGGCCACATCGCCGCCCCAGTCCTCGGGGATCAGGCCGTACTTGGTCAGACCCTCCATGACGCGCTCGGGGTTGGCAGTGGGCTTATCCATCTTGTTGATGGCCACGATGACCTTGACGTTGGCAGCCTTGGCGTGGTTGATGGACTCCACGGTCTGGGGCATGATGCCGTCATCGGCAGCGACCACCAGAACTGCGATATCGGTCATGTTGGCACCGCGGGCACGCATGGAGGTGAATGCCTCGTGGCCCGGGGTATCCAGGAAGGTGATCAGGCTGTCGTTGATCTTGACCTGATAAGCACCGATGGCCTGGGTGATGCCGCCGGCCTCGCCTGCGGTGACGTTGGTCTTGCGGATGGCATCCAGGATACTGGTCTTGCCGTGGTCAACGTGGCCCATGACGCAGACCACCGGGGGACGCTCCACCAGATCCTCCTGCGAATCCTCTTCCTGAGTGAACAGGCGCTCCTCGATGGTCACATGCACCTCGTGCTCGACCTTTGCGTGGAACTCCTCCGCCAGCAGAGAAGCGGTATCAAAGTCGATGACGTCGTTGATGGCATGCATCTCGCCCATCTGCATGAACTTGGCGATGACCTTGCCGGCCTGCTGCTTCAGGCGGGCAGCCAGCTCGCCGACGGTGATCTCGTCGGGGATCAGCACCTTCAGCTGTGCGTTGCGGGCCTTTTCCAGCTGGATGCGCTGCAGACGCTCGAACTCGGTCTCGCGCTTGCCCTTCTGGAACTGCTGGCGCTGGCGCTGGCCGCGCTGGGTGAACTTCTGCTTGTTGCCCTGCGGGGTGGGCTTGCGGCGGTTCTCGGTGTTCTTGGTGGAAGCCAGATCATCGTAACGGGCATCGAAACGATCCACGTTCATGTCCACGGTGCGGGTGTCCACGGTCACCTGATTGTCCTCGCGGCGCACCGACACAGCCTGTGCCGGGGCAGTGGATGCCTTGGCACCGGTCTCACGAGCCAGCTCGCTGAGGGAAACGGTCTTTTCCTCACGCTTCTTGTGCTGCTCGTTCTTCTTGTCGCCGTGCTTGCTGCCGGCCTTTGCCTGCTGGCTCTGCTGGGCAGCGGGCTGTGCCTTCTGCTCCGGCTTCTTTTCAGCAGGCTTCTGGGCGGGCTTTTCCTCGGCCTTGGGAGCTTCCGGCTTCTTTTCAGCCTTCTTCTCCGCCTTCTTTTCGGCAGGCTTCGGCTCCTCCTTGGGAGCCTTGGCGCTGTTCAGGAATTCGTCCAGGCTGGCCACGCTGCCCTCCTTGCTGAACTTCTCCAGCAGGTAGTTCAGCTCGTTCTCCTCCAGATTGGAGC